>DATABK010000694.1:0-9145 GCA_036259695.1 Actinomycetes bacterium
GTCAGGACCTCGGAGACGGTCTCCAGTCCGATGAAGGACTCGACCGCGATCTCGGCCGCCACCGCCGGCTCCACGTCGGGCCGGATGTCGCCCTCGTCCTGCCCTCGGCGCAGGACCGCCGCGACCATGTCCATCCAGGTGGTCAGCTGGGTGCCGAGCTGGGGCCGCAGCTCCGGGTGAGCGTCGCCCAGCTCGGTGCAGAGCCGGTTGATGGCCCGGCAGGCCCGGTCCTGCTCATGCAGGTCGCAGAGGGCCTCGACCATGGCGTCGAGCTGGTCGACGGCCCTGGGGCAGCGCAGCACGGCCGCCATCACCGCGCCCGTCCACTGCTCCTGCTTGTGCCGGAGGGTGGCCAGGGCCAGCGCCTCCTTGGACGGGAAGTGGAAGTAGAACCCGCCCTTGGTGACCCCGCTCGCCTTGAGCACGTCGTTCAGCGAGGTGCCGGCGTAGCCGCGGTCGGCGAAGGCCTCGGCCGCGACCTCGAGGATGCGGCGACGGGTCTCGGTGCCCCGGTCCGTGGCCGTCGGTGCCAGCGTCATGGGTGTCCTCCACAGGGTGCGTGCAGCCGGACCTTAAAACCGACCGGTCGGTCTGTCAAGCCCCCTGTTTGGCCGGCTCGGCCTCGACCGGGTCCGCGCTGGCCCGCTCCCGCCGGGCCAGGACCAGGAACGGCGTGGCCAGCACCTGCACCGCGGCCGAGACGAGGTAGGAGGCGGAATAGCTCCAGACGTCGGCCACCTTGCCGAGGGCCGGCTGGATCACGACCCCGCCGCTGGAGCCGAGCAGGTTGTCGAACGACAGGACGGTCGCCCGCTGCGCCGAGGGGATGAGGCCGTTCAGGTAGGCCTGGCGGATCGGGAGGGCGGCGGCGGCGACCAGCCCCCACACCACCAGCAGCCCGACCGCGACCCAGAAGCTCGTGGTCACCCCGAGCAGGACCAGCAGCGCGACCTCGACCAGCAGTCCCGTGAGCAGGACCGAGGTCCGGTTGCGGAACAGCCGCCGGATCTGGGGCGCGGCCATGCCTCCGGCGATCTGGGCCCCGGCGGTGATGGCAGCGGCCAGCCCGGCGATGCTGTAGGCCTGCTCGTCGCCGTACAGCTCGAGCAGGTACGGCTGCATGGCGTAGAAGGCGAAGATGCCGACCCCGAAGGTGAACGGCGCCGCCAGCATGACCCAGCGCACCGGCCGGTTCCCGAGGCCGTAGCGCACCGAGGCCCGCACCACCTGGCCCATCTCCCGCACCGGGTGCTTGCCCGGTTTGGGGACGAACCCCCAGTCCCGCATGTAGACGAAGGCGACGGCGAAGGTCACGACCAGGGCCAGCCCCCGCAGCAGGTAGGGCACCCCGAGGTTGGTCCACTGGGCGACCAGCCCGCCCAGCACCGACCCCGACAGCATGGCCGCCCCGGCGACGATCTGGCCCTTGGCGAACACCGACTCCAGGTTGCCCTTGAAGCCGGTGAACTTGAGGGCGTCGACCAGCCAGGCCTCGGTCGCCCCGGAGAAGAAGGTGAACCCCAGGCCGAGCAGCACCGAGGTGACCGCCCAGGCCCAGAACGGAGCCCCGGTCTGCCAGGCCAGCCAGTAGAGGACGGTGGAGACGGCCAGGGTGAGCGACCCGAGCAGGTAGGAGATCCGGCGGCCCCAGGTGTCGGCGACCACGCCGGTCGGCACCTCGAACAGCACCATGCCGGCGGTGAACAGGGCGTTGGCGGTGAACGCGGCCGTGCTGCTGAGCCCGGCGTCCAGCAGGAACAGGGTGTTGATGCCCCAGATGAACGACGCCGCCAGGGTGTTGAACAGCATCAGCACGAGGTACACGCGCTGGACGGTTCGCGGCTCGGGGCTCATGGTCCGCTGAACGTACCGCCGGCCCGGGACATTCCGGGAGGGCAATCCACCGGCCGGGCGGCCGTCAGCTCCCGGCCATGCGGGCCCGCACCTCGGGGCGGCGCAGCGGCGGGTCGGCCTTGGGCGGCTGGCGCCGCGGGGGCAGCTCCTCGAGCACCTCGGCCGTGGCCCGGGCGACGGCGGCCACCGCCTGCTCGAACGCCTCCTCGGTGGCCGGGGTGGGCCGCGTGACCCCGCTGACCTTGCGGACGTACTGGCGGGCGGCGGCCTCGATCTCCTCGGTGGTGGCCGGCGGCTCCAGGCCCCGGAGGGTGGTGATGTTGCGGCACATGCTCGGTGGTCCTTGCGGTGTCGGGTCCTCGGCATGACGAGCCTACCGGGCCGGTGCCACATCTTGGCTTGCCCTGCTCGCCCGGGCCAGGCCAAGATGCAACGATCGGCGGTGGAGGCGGAGATGAAGTCGGTCCCCCTTGGACGCAGGGTGAGCGCGGCGGCGGCGGTACTCGCCCCGGTCGCGGTGCTCGTGGTGCTGGTGGCGGTGCTGCTCCGGCGGCCGCTGGTGCTGGCGGCGTCGGCCGTCTGCTTCAGCGTCGGGGTGGGCGCGGCCGCCTTCGCCGTCACCCGGGCCGGCCTGCGGCGCACCCTGGCCGCCGTCCTGGCGGTGCTGGCCCTGGTGGCGTGGGTCGTGCTCCTGCTCACCGCCGTCGGCAGCCTGCTCGTGCTGGCGTCGGTGGTGGGGCTGACCCTGCTCGGCGGGGTCGCCACCAAGCACGCTCTGGGCCGCGACATCGGGTCGCTCAAGTCCAGCCCGACCCCGGGGGCGCCGGTCGGCCCGGCCACCCGGCCGGTGCTGCTCCTGAACCCCAAGTCGGGCGGCGGCAAGGTCGAGCGGTTCAACCTGGTCGAGGAGGCCCGCCGTCGCGGCATCGAACCGGTCGTCCTCCAGCCCGGCGACGACCTGCTCCAGCTGGCCGAGGAGGCCGCCGCCGGCGGGGCCGACGTGCTCGGGATGGCCGGCGGGGACGGCTCCCAGGCCCTGGTCGCCACCGTGGCCGCCCGCCACCAGCTCGGCTTCGTCTGCGTGCCCGCCGGGACCCGCAACCACCTGGCCATGGACCTGGGCCTGGACCGCACGGACGTGGCCGCCGCCCTGGACGCCTTCGGGGAGGCGGTGGAGCGCCGCATCGACCTCGGCCTGGTCGGCGAGCGGGTGTTCGTCAACAACGCCACCGTCGGCCTGTACGCCAAGATCGTCCAGTCCCCGGCCTACCGGGCCCACAAGGTGGGCACCGCTCTGGAGCTGCTGCCGGGCATGCTGGGGCCGGAGGCGACCCCCTTCGACCTGCGCTTCACCGGGCCCGACGGCACCGAGCACGCCTCGGCCCACCTGATCCTGGTCTCCAACGACCGCTACGAGCTGGGCGGCGGGGAGGGGTTCGGCTCGCGGCGGCGCATCGACGCCGGCAACCTCGGCATCGTGGCCGCCACCTTCCGGACCTCGGGCGAGATCGCCCGGCTGCTCGAGTCCGAGGCCGCCGGCCGCAGCTGGCGCCCGCCCGGCTGGGTCGAGTGGGCCGGCACCAGCTTCTCGCTCCACTCGGGCCAGCCGCTGGAGATCGGCATCGACGGCGAGGCCCTGGTCCTGGACCCCCCGATCGAGTTCCGGACCCTCCCGGGCGCGCTCCGGGTCCGCATCCCCCTCGGCGCCCCCGGCTACTCCCCCGCCGCCGCCGCGCCGACCAAGGGCTGGGCGACCGTCACCGCGCTGCTCCGCACCGCCGCCGGCCGCCCGGTGGCCGTCGGGTCCTCCTGACTGGGAGGTCGCCGCTCAGCCGGGACGGGTCTCGTCGCCGAGGGGGAGCAGGCGCACCCGGGTGATGGCGTTGCGGTCCATGGCCAGCACCTCCAGCCGCCAGCGGTCGACCTCGACGGTGTCGCCCTCGGCGGGGATGCGTCCCAGCCGCTCCAGGATCAGCCCGGCGACGGTGGCGTAGTCGCCCTCGGGCAGGGAGATGCCGAGGTCGGGAAGGTCGTGGACGGGGAACGCCCCGGGCACGACGACGGAGCCGTCGGGCCGGTACTGGACGTGGCGGAAGTCGGGGTCGAACTCGTCGTAGATCTCGCCCACCAGTTCCTCGAGCAGGTCCTCGACGGTGATGATCCCCTCGGTGCCGCCGTACTCGTTGATGACGATGGCCAGCTGCCCGCGGGCCGCCTGGAGGCGCCGCAGGGCCTCGAGCACGCCCAGCGACTCGGGCAGGGCCAGCACCGGCCGGACGCAGTCGGCGACCACGCCCTCGGCCCCGACCAGGTCCTGGAGGGTGACCAGGCCGAGCACCTCGTCGAGGTCGCCGCGGTAGACGGGGGCACGCCCGTGGGTGCTCTGGAGCAGCGTCTGGATCGCCTCCTGGACCGTGGCCTCGGCCGGGATGGCGACGACGTCCCGGCGGGGCACGAGCACGTCGCTGAGCCGCCGCTCGCCGATCTCGATCGCCTCGGACAGCAGCCGGCGCTGCTCGGGCCGGAAGACGCCGCCGGTGACGATCATGTCGCGGACCTCCTCCTCGGTCACCTCCTCGCGCTGCTGGCGCGGGTCGGCCCCGGCCAGGCGGACCAGCAGGTCGGTCGACCTGGAGAGGAGCCAGACGGCGGGCCGGGTCAGGGTGGACACGACCGCCAGCGGCCGGGCCGCCCGCCGGGCCCACCGCTCCGGGCGCTGCAGGGCGATGCGCTTGGGGGCGAGCTCCCCCACGACCAGGGTCAGGTAGGTGAGGACGACGGTGATCAGAAGGACGGCCACCGGCTCGGCCGCCCGACCGAGGAAGTCGAGCAGCGGCAGCAGCGGCTGGGCCAGGGACACGGCCGCGGCCGCCGAGGCCAGGAAGCCGGCCAGGGTGATGCCGATCTGGATGGTGGAGAGGAACTGGTTGGGGTCGCGGGCCAGCCTGGCCACCAGCCGGCCCTGCTCCCCTTCCTGTTCCAGGCGCCGCAGCTGCCCCTCACGGAGCGAGATCAGGGCGACCTCGCTGCCCGCGAAGGCGGCGTTGATCACCACCAGCAGCAGGACCAGCCCGACCTCGGGCCATGGCATCTGCATCGTGACCTCTCCTCCGACGGGAAGCCGCTGACGAGGATCCGGCCCCTAAGGCTTGACCGTATGGTCCGCCACTATCAGACGCCCGGCCATCACAGCCGCTCACCCGGGTCCCCCTGGCCGGGTCACCAGGAGGCGAAGATGCGGGCCTGGCCGCCCGAGCCCTCCTCGTAGGGGATGAGCCCGACGACGATCGTGGCCCCGCGCCTGGGGATCCGGTCGAGGTTGGCCAGGTTCTCCAGCCCGTAGCGGTCGGCCGCCGAGAGGATGAGGTGGGTCTCGAAGGTGGTCGAGTTGCCCGGATCGATGCTGAGGGTGTCGACGCCGATCGCACGGATGCCGCGGCGGCGCAGGAGCCATTCGGTGGCCTCGGCGCCGAACCCGGGGAAGTGCAGGGTGCCCGAGGCGTCAGGGTTCCGGTAGGCCGCGGGGTCGCCGACCTTCTCCGCCCAGCCCGAGTACATGAGCACGGCGGCGCCACGGGGGATGCGCCCATGTCGGCGCTCGAAGGCCCGCAGGTCGTCGACGGTCACGACCGTGTCCGGGTCCCTGGCCGCCCGGTCCGCGATGTCGACCACCACCGCCTCGACGACCAGCTCCTCCGGCCGCAGCTCGGTCGCCAGGCGGCCACCCGGGGTGAAGTGCCCGGGCGCGTCGACATGGGTCCCGATGTGCTCGATGATCCGCCACTCCTGCATGTAGTACCCGTCGTCCTCGATCGTCACGACGGTCCGCCGCACCGCCTCCTCACCCGGCACGAACGCCGGAAAGGAGGTGGTCAGCGGATGGGTGAGGTCGACCAGGCCGTGCCGCCGTCCCCGCCCCGGGAACCCGGCCCCGTGCCCGCTCGCGGACCTCGACCCCTGCTCGCCCGCCTGGGCGACCCCGCCGAGGGCCGCGCTCGCCGCCATCGCCGCCCCGCCGACCAGCGCCGCCCGCCGGCTCACCGTGGCCCCCGCCCGACGACCCGCCCCCTGCGTCAGCTCGAAGCACTTCTCCGTACACATTGCCCGCTCCCTTCGGTCGACCCAGCCGGTGGTACTTCACCGACCAAAGGGGCAGGAACGCAAATGCTGGCCGGACGACTTGCAGATCGTTAGGAGTCCTATAGAGTTACCGGATGTCTGCCGACGACCCTCTACCGCCGGACGAGCCCCTGGACAAGCGGGTCACCACAGGGCTGGCCAAGGTCGGCCTGGCCCTCAAACACCAGGCCTGGGCCGAGGCCGGCGGGCGTGGCCTGACCCCGACCCAGGGCCAGGTGCTGGCCCTGCTCCGGGCCAACCCGGCCGGTCTGCGCCTGGGCGCGCTGGCCGCTCAGCTCGGCGTGACCGCCGCCACCACCTCCGACAGCGTCAGCGCCCTGCTGCGCAAGGGCCTGGTCGTCAAGGCGCCGTTGGCCGGTGACGGCCGGGCCGTGGTGGTCCGTCTGACCCCGGCCGGGACCCGGGAGGCGGCGGCGGCCGCCGCCTGGCCCGACTTCCTGCTGGAGGCGGTCGACGAGCTGTCGGGTGCCGAGCAGGCCGCCTTCCTGCGCGGCCTGGTCACCATGATCCGCACCCTGCAAGCCAAGGGGCGGATCCCGGTGGCCCGCATGTGCGTGTCCTGCCGGTTCTTCCAGCCGTTCCGCCACGACCACCCCACCACCCCGCACCACTGCGCCTTCGTCGACGCCCCGTTCGGGGACGGGGAGCTGCGCCTGGACTGCCCCGACCACGACGCCGCTCCCAGCGCACAGGCCGAACGGACCTGGCAGGCCTTCCGCTCGCCGTCGGACCCGACCATCCCGAGGAGGGACCCATGAGCCAGACCGACATTCCCGGCTACACCTACGGGACGGCCGCCGTGCCCCGCTCCCCGGTCAGCCTCCAGGAGCTGGAGCTGCTCAAGGCGACGTTGCTGCTCGGCACCGACGACCTGGCCGCCCTGCGCCGCTCCGGCGAGCTGCTCGCCTCCCAGGTCGAGGAGATCCTGGATGTCTGGTACGGCTTCGTCGCCGCCAACCCCCACCTGCTGGCCGCCTTCAGCAACGCGCAGGGCCAGCCCGACCAGGACTACCTGGCCGCCGTCAGGCGCCGGTTCGGTCGCTGGATCCTGGACACCGCCCGGGCGGCCTTCGACCAGGCCTGGCTCGACTACCAGCACGAGATCGGCCTGCGCCACACCCGCCGCAAGAAGAACCGGACCGACGGGGCCGACGCCGCCGACCACATCCCCCTGCGCTACGTGCTCGCCCTGCTCGTCCCGATCACCACCACCCTCAAGCCCTTCCTGGCCAAGGGCGGGGCCGCCCCGGCCGAGGTCGAGGCCATGCACCAGGCCTGGGTCAAGGCCGTCCTGCTCCAGGTCATCCTCTGGAGCCACCCCTACGTCCGCGAGGGCGACTTCTAGCGCTCAGGCGAGCGACCCGACGCCTGCACCCAGGACCCCCTCGGGGTTTCGGCGAGGCCATGGCTGCCTATGAGGCGCCTGATCGACGTCATCTCGCCATCGGAGGGGGCCAGCCGCATGGAAGGGTCCGACGGCAACGTTTCCTACTGGGTCGCGACCACGCCCGAGACCGATTTCCCCGGCTATCCCGGCGGCGACCTGAAGGTCGACGTGGCCGTGCTGGGCGGCGGGATCACCGGGCTCGCCACGGCGCTCCTGTTGCAGCAGGCCGGCGCCTCGGTGGCCGTGGTCGAGGCCGGCAGGCTGGCCTGCGGGGTGACCGGTTACACCACGGCCAAGGTGACCTCCCTGCACGGACTGACCTACGCCAAGTTGACGAGCACGTTCGGGGCAGAGGGCGCCCGGATCTACGGCGAGGCCAACCAGGCCGGCCTGGAGCTGATCGCCAGCCTGGTGGAGCAGCTCGGCATCGACTGTGATTTCGAGCGCCTTCCCGCCTTCACCTACACCGAGGATCCCCTCCGGGTCTCGGCCATCGAGGAGGAGGTGGAGGCGGCGCAGGAGGCCGGCCTGCCCGCCTCGTTCAGCACCGAGATCGGCCTGCCCTTCCCGGTGCAGGGGGCGGTCCGGTTCGAGGGTCAGGCCCAGTTCCATCCCCGCAGGTTCTGCCTGGGCCTCGCCGAAGCCATCGACGCGGGCGGCGGCCAGGTGTTCGAGCGGACCAGGGCGGTCAACATCCGGCCCGGTGCTCCGTGCACGGTCGACACCGAGCACGGGCGCCTGCGGGCCGAGCATGTCGTGCTGGCGACCCACCTGCCCTTCTTCGACCCGGCCGGGCTGTTCGCCAAGACCTCCCCGTCCCGCTCGTATGCGGCGGTGGTGACCCTGGCCGAGCCGGCGCCGCCCGGCATGTACCTCAGCGCGGATGCGGCCACCCGGTCGGTGCGGCCTCTGGCGCTCGGCAGCCGCCAGGCGGTCCTGGCCGGCGAGGAGCACAAGACCGGCCACGGCCGCGATACCCGCAGCCACTACCAGGAACTGGAGGCCTGGGCCCGTGAGCGCTTCCCGGTGCGGTCGCTGGACCACCGCTGGTCGGCGCAGGACTACCTGCCCGCCGACAACGTCCCCTACATCGGCCGGCTCATCCCCGGCTACGGGCGGCTGCACGTGGCGACCGGGTTCAAGAAGTGGGGGATGACCCACAGCGCGGTCGCCGCGTCACTGCTCTGCGACCAGATCACCGGTCGACCCAACCCCTGGTCCGAGCTGTTCCGGGCAACCCGGCTGCGCCCGTTGGCCTCGGCCAAGGAGCTGGCCGCCCACAATCTCGATGTCGGCCTCCGCTTCGCGGGCGACCGGCTGCGGACCGCGCGCCCTTCACCGGCCCGGGACCTGGCGCCGGGGGAGGCCGGGATCCGTCAGCTGGACGGTGAGAAGGTCGCCGCCTACCGGGACGAGGACGGCCGGCTGCACGCGGTCTCGGGGCGCTGCACCCACCTTGGTTGCCTGGTGGCCTGGAATGCGGCCGAGCGCACCTGGGACTGCCCCTGCCACGGCTCCCGCTACACCTATGAGGGCAAGGTGATCCAAGGCCCGGCGGTGGGCGACCTGGCCCCCCGGCCCCTCGAGCAAGGGTGACCTGGGGTTGGCCGCGAGGTCGCCAGCACCACCCGGCAGGCCGGATCCGTGCCTCAGTGCTCCCGGGTCAGCGCGACGCAGCAGCGTCCGGGTTGGGGGTCGAGCATGGCCCGGAGGGGTGGGTGGCCGTCGAGGTGGTCGGTGAGGGCCTGGAGCATGGTGTGGTTG
>DATABK010000695.1:0-4382 GCA_036259695.1 Actinomycetes bacterium
GGGGCCCCCCCACCGCCTGGCCGCCCAGGCCCTGGCCAGCCACTGCTGGGCCGCCCAGCTCTTGGCCGCCCAGCTGGCCGCGGTCCAGCCGCCGCTCAGCCAGGGGTGGGCCGCCCAGGCGTCGGTGTCGTCGGCGCCCGGCGTCGGTCCGGGCAGCCCGCCGGCCGGCGCCCACCGCAGCCCGTCGGCGCCGCCGGCCCGCCAGTCGAGCCCGTCGACCCGGTCGGGGTCGCGGGGCGTCCCGGCACGGCCGACCGTCCGCAGCGGGAACAGGTCGGCGTTGGCCGGGGCCACCGTGCCCGTGGCCAGGGCACCCTCCAGGTCGAGGGCGCCGGCGCCCGACCCGGGCTGGCCGAGGGGGTCGGCGGTGCCGGTCAGGGCGGCCTTGATGCGGTCCGGCCCCCAGTCCGGGTGGGCGGCCGCGACCAGGGCGGCGGCCCCGGCCACCGTCGCGGTCGACATCGAGGTGCCCGACCCGCGGAAGTAGTGGTCGCCCACCCGGGCCGACGGGTTGGCCAGGTCGATGGTCGACCCCGGGGCCCGCAGGCCGATCAGGCCGACCCCCGGTGCGACCAGGTCCGGCTTGGCCCGGCCGGCGAAGTCGGGCCCGCGGCTGCTCCAGCCCGGCACCGCCCCGGCGGCGTCGACGGCCCCGACGGTGAGCACGTACGGGTCCAGCCCGGGCGCGTCGGCCCCGCCGCCGTCGTTGCCGGCGGCGGCGACCACGGTGATCCCGTCGGCCCAGAGCCGCTCGACCGCCTCGGTGAGCGGCGCGGTCGCCGGGTCGTCGGCCGGGGCCCCGAGCGAGATGTTGAGGACTCTGAGATTCCACCGGTCCCGGGCCGCGTCGGCGAGCTGCAGGGCGGCCAGGACCTGGCCGAGGGTGGTGGCGCCGTCGGCCCCGGCCACCTTGAGGTCGACCAGGCCGGCCCCGGGGGCTATCCCGGCCGGCCCGCCGGCCTGGCCGCTCCCGGCGATCAGCCCGGCCATGAAGGTGCCGTGGCCGTAGGAGTCGGTGAAGCTCCACTCACCGGACAGGTCGGCGCTGGCCACCACCCGCCCGGCCAGGTCGCCGCTGGCCGCGATGCCGGTGTCGAGCACACCGACGGCGATGCCGGCAGGCGTCACCCCGGCCTCGACCCGTGCGGGACCCGCACCCCGGGTTGTCGGGGCCCCATCCGGGAGGGTAGCCCACGGCGGGTCGGGGGGCGCTTGGCTGTCCACACCCCCCGGGGTGGGGTCGGCGGCCCGAACTCTCAGTGGACGGTCGGCGTCGGTCACCGACCGGACGCCGGGATGGGCGGACAGTTCGCCGGCCCGGTCGGCCGGGACCCGGGCGAGCAGGCCGCCGACGATCGGCAGGGCGGCCAGCGATCGGCCGCCGGCGGCGGCCACGGCGGCGGCCGCGCCGTCGCCCTGGACGAGGACGTCGGCAAAGGCACGGGACGTCGGGAAGATGGACCGGGCGTCGGGCGAGACCGGCAGCGGCGAGACCAGCAGCACAAGCGACGCGACAAGCAGGAATACACCCGTGGCCAGGGCAGGCCGGCCTCTGCCGGCCGTGCGCACCCGGACGGGCTGCACGTGAGAAAACACTACCGAGCCCAGCTTTCTCGGTCAGGCGACCGTGTTGATGCGGGGTGGGCTAGTCGGAAGCGCTGATGGTCCTCATCACCATCGGCGCGAACCGCCGGCGGCTTTACCGCGGCCCCCTGACCTGGGTCGCGCTTGCTACAATTCCGCCGCCAGCCGAACGACCGACCGGGGGTCAGGCTTGAGGCCTCGGACCCCCGACAGGAGCGCAACGCAGCCCATGCCTCTCGCCGTCGCCCGCCGCCTGCCCCGCCTCCTCGCCCTCGCCGTCGCCGTCGCCCTGCTCGGGGCCGGGCTGATCTTCGCCGCCGGGGGCCCGGCCGCCGCCCAGGCCGCCCAGAACCGGGTCACCATCGAGGGGACCGCGGCCAACAAGTGGGAGCCGGCCAACGCCACCGTCCGGCCCGGCGGGACGGTCACCTTCGAGATCACCGGCGGGGTCACCCACCCGGTGTCGTCCGGCGACGGGTCCGACCTGCAGGGCGACGACCGCTTCGACGCCTCCGACTGCACCCTGGAGAAGATGTCCAAGGTCGGCGACAGCTGCCAGGTCGAGTTCCCGAGGGCGGGCACCTACCCCTACTTCTGCCAGGTCCACGCCGCCCTCGGCATGAAGGGCGTGATCACGGTCGGCAACTCGGCCGGGGGCGCGACCACCACCACACAGGGGGGCGGCGAGGTCGGCGGCTCGGTGGTCGAGCCCCCGAGCGCGGCCGCCCCGCCGTCCTCGGGCCGCCCGGCCATCTACTGGGCCGGCTGGGGGCTGTTCGCCCTGGGGGCGCTGCTCGCCCTCGTGCTGATCGGGCTCTACGTCCGCTTCTGGCCAGGGTTCAACCGGCCCAAGTCCTGACCCGGCCCGCCGCCGAACCGGGCGGGCTGGCGTAGCCTGGGAGCTGCGTCCGTCTCGATCCTGGAGCAGCCGTGGTCTCGACCGCCCTTCCCACCGACCTCCCCGAGCTCGTCGACTGGCAGCTGGCCGCCCGGGTCGGCCGCCGGGTGGCCGGCGGGACCGAGCTGCCCGCCCGGGCCGCCTGGTCGCGCCAGTTCACCGAGCTGTCGACCACCGCCGACCGGGCCGTGGCCGAGCTGACCGGCCTCGGCGGGGAGCTGCCGCCGCCGCTGGCCGAGCCGCTCGACCGCGGCCAGTGGGTCGAGGCCAACCTGGCCACCCTGCGGCGGATCCTGCGCCCTCTGGCCGAGAAGGTGGCCGAGCGCAAGGCCTGGAAGGCCAGCGGCCCGATGCCGGCGGCCATGCGCACCAGCACCAGGGCGATCGCCGGGGCCCAGGCCGGGACCCTGCTCGGCTACGTCGGCCAGCGGGTGCTGGGCCAGTACGACCTGCCCCTGCCCGGCCCCGAGCAGGCCGCCGCCAACGGCGAGGCCCTGCCCGTCCCGATCAGGGACCACGGCGAGGGGACCGTGTGGTACGTGGTCCCCAACATCGTGGCCACCGAGCGGCGCCACCGCTTCCGCCCGGCCCACTTCCGCCTCTGGATCGCCCTCCACGAGACCGCCCACCGCCGCCAGTTCCGCGGGGTGGCCTGGCTGCCCGGCCACATCCAGGGGCTGCTGGACGAGTACCTGGGGTCGGTGGAGGTGGACGACGAGGCCCTCAAGCGCCTCACCGACCGGCTCCAGGGGCTGGCCCGGCGGGTCATCGCCGGGGAGCGGATCGAGCTGCTCGACCTGCTGGTCACCCCGGAGCAGAAGACCATCGTCGACCGGATCCAGGCGACCATGACCGTGCTCGAGGGCCACGGCGAGTTCGTCATGGACGAGCTCGGGGACCGGCTCGTCCCCGGCCACCAGCACATGCACGACACCCTGCGGGCCCGCCGCAACGCCCAGGGGGCGGCCGAGCGCCTGATCCAGCAGCTGCTCGGCTTCCGGCAGAAGCTCGACCAGTACGCGGCCGGGGAGCGGTTCGTGCGCCGGCTGTTCGAGCGGGGCGGCATGGGGGCCGTCAACCAGGTCTTCACCGAGCCGGCGGCCCTCCCGACCATGGACGAGATCCGCGACCCGGACCGGTACCTGGCCAGGGCCGGCTAGCGGCGGGCGGCCATGACCTGGGGACCGCGACCTCGCCCGGGCCGGCGGCGCCGGGGGTGGTCGTGACCAGGGCCCCGGCCGAGCTCCGCCTGGTCGCCGACCGGGCCGCAAAGGCCCTGGCCGTGGCCGGGGTGCCGGCGGCCGGTGACGGGGTCGCGGTCGCCGTCTCGGGCGGCGCCGACTCCATGGCCCTGCTGCATGCCCTCCGGGCCCTGGCCGGCCCCCGCGGCTGGCGGCTGGCCGTGGTCACCGTCGACCACGGGCTGCGGCCCGGCTCGGCGGCCGACGCCGCCTTCGTCGCCGACCACGCCAAGGCCCTCGGCCTCCCCGCCGTCCTCCGCACCCTCGGCCCGCCCGACCTGGCGCCGCACCGCCGGGCCGGCCCCGAGGGGGCCGCCCGGGCGGCCCGGTACGCCGCCCTGTGGCCGGCCGCCGACGAGCTCGGCTGCCACTGGCTGGCCACCGGCCACACCCTCGACGACCAGGCCGAGACGGTCCTGCTCCAGCTGCTGCGGGGCGCCGGGCCGGACGGGCTGGCCGGCATGGCCGTCCGCTCCGGCCGCCTGCTGCGGCCCCTGCTCACCGCCCGCCGGACCGAGACCCGGGCCTGCTCGGCCGCGCTCGGCCTGGACTGGCGCGAGGACCCGACCAACGCCGGCGACGGGCCGCTGCGCAACCGGGTCCGGCAGCGGCTGCTGCCCCTGCTGGAGGAGCTGCGCCCGGGCGCGACCCAGGCCCTG
>DATABK010000696.1:0-2908 GCA_036259695.1 Actinomycetes bacterium
CGGGCCCCCAGGTTCGGCCGGACCTCGACCTGGACGCCGGCCTTGTTGAGCACGGCCGCGTACATCTGGGCCAGGATGAGCTGCTCGGAGAAGTTGGTCGAGCCGATGGTCACGCTCGCCTGCTGGTTGGGCTGGGTGCCGCCCTCCAGGGCGTCGTCGCCGCCCCCACAGGCGGCCAGCACCAGCGCCAGGCAGGCCGCGACGGCGGCCCTGCCGAGCCTGATCCTTCGCATGGACGATCTTCCTTTCCTTGGACAGGGACCGTTGTCGTCCCGGGGACTAGGCGGCCTTCTCCACCTTGGCACCGACAGCCACGTCCGCGCCCCGCTGGGCCAGCCCCTCGGAGACCACCATGGTCTGCACGCGGCCGAGCACCAGCTCGGTGGCCAGGGACAGGACAGCGACCAGGATGGCGCCGCCGACCACCTGGGCGAGGTCACGCTGGGAGAGCCCGTCGATCAGGTAGCGGCCGAGCCCGCCCAGGCCGACGTACGCGGCCAAGGTGGCCGTGGCCACCACCTGCACGGCCGAGGTGCGGATGCCGGCCATGATCAGCGGCATGGCCACCGGCAGCTCGACCTGCCACAGCACCTGGCGGCCGCGCATGCCCATGCCCTCGGCGGCCTCGCGGACGTCGCGGTCGACCGAGCGGATGCCGACGTAGCTGTTGGTCACGATCGGGGGGATGGCCAGGGCGGTCAGGGCGACCACGACCGGCACGATGCCGAAGCCAACCAGGGTGAAGGTCAGGATGATGATGCCGAGCGAGGGGATGGCCCGGCCCAGGTTGGTCAGGTTGACGGCCAGCACGGCGCCCCGGCCGGTGTGGCCGATGAGGATCCCGATGGGCAGGGCGATGGCGGCGGCGATGGCCGTGGCCAGCAGCGAGTACCAGAGGTGCTGGAGGGTCCGGACGGGGATGCCGTCGGACCCGCTCCACTGGGCCGGCTCGGTCAGCCAGCCGATGACATCGGTGACGACGTCCATGTCCGGCTACCTCCCCCCGCCCCTGGCCCAGGGGGTGAGCCAGTACTGCACGCCGACCAGGGCGAGGTCGGCGGCGAAGGCCAGCAGCGCCGACAGCACGATCCCGATCACGATCGGGGTGGCGAAGTTCAGCGTGAAGCCGTTGATGAACAGCGCCCCCAGCCCGCCCTGGCCGATCAGGGCGGTGATCGTGACCAGCCCGATGGTGGTCACGGTGGCGATGCGGACGCCGGCCATGATCACCGGCAGGGCCAGCGGCAGCTCGACCCGGAAGAGCTGGCGGCCCCTGGTGTAGCCCATGGCCTCGGCGGCCTCGCGGACGTCGCGGTCGACCCCCCGCAGCCCCTCGACGATGTTCCGGACCAGGATCAGCAGGGTGTAGATGGTCAGGCCGATGAGCGAGGTCCGGACCGACAGCCCGGTGAACGGGATCAGCAGGATGAACAGGGCCAGCGAGGGGATGGTGAACAGCATCCCGGTGAAGCCGAGGATGGGCCCGTACAGCCGCGGCCAGCGGATCGCGGCCAGCGACAGCGGGAAGGCCAGCAGCAGCCCCAGCAGCACGGCCAGGACGGTCAGCTGGACATGCAGGATGAGGTAGTCGCGGATGTCGTCGAGGTGGTCGCCGACCCACGACCAGCGGATCAGCTCGGCCGCCAGGACCGGCGCGGCACGGTCGGTCAACTGATCTCCCTGGAGAGCAGCTCGAGGGTGACGATGCCCTCGTAGCGGTCGCCGTCGCTGACCCGGACGGCCACTCCGGTGCGCGACTGGACCATGGCGTTGAGGGCCGCCCGGAGCGAGTCGGTGGCCCGGACCTGGAGCTGGAAGGGGCGGATCTCGGCCTCGCCGACCCGGCCCCGCTCGGCCGCCTCGCTGGCGTGGGCCCAGCCGAGCAGCCGCCGGTCGGCGTCGACCACCACCACCCAGTCGCCGCCGTAGGCCTCGGCCACGGCCAGGGCCCGCCGGCCGTCGTCGTCGGGCGAGACCACCGGGCCGGGCTCGGCCTTGACCGCGGACACCGGGACCAGGGCCAGGCGCTTGAGGCCGCGCTCGGCCCCGAGGAAGTCGGCCACGAAGTCGTTGGCCGGCTCGGCCAGCAGCTCGTCCGGCGGGGCGTACTGCTCCAGGTGGCCGCCCTGGCGGAAGACGGCGATGCGATCGCCCAATTTGATGGCCTCGTCGATGTCGTGGGTGACGAAGACGATCGTCTTGCGGACCTCCTGCTGGAGGCGGAGGAACTCATCCTGGAGCCGGCTGCGCACGATCGGGTCGACGGCGCCGAAGGGCTCGTCCATGAGCATGATCGGCGGGTCGACGGCCAGGGCCCTGGCCACCCCGACCCGCTGCCGTTGCCCGCCCGAGAGCTGGTGCGGGTAGCGGTCGCGGACCTCGGCGGGCAGGCCGACCAGCTCCAGCAGCTCGTCCACCCGGCTCTGGGTCCGCTGCCTGCCCCAGCCGACCAGCTCGGGCACGGTGGCGATGTTCTCGCCGATGGTGCGGTGCGGGAACAGGCCGATCTGCTGGATGACGTAGCCGATACGGCGGCGGAGCTCGGGCGGGTCGACCGTGGCCACGTCCCGCCCGTCGACCACGATCCGGCCGCTGGTGGCCTCGATCATCCGGTTGATCATGCGCAGGGTGGTGGTCTTGCCGCAGCCCGACGGCCCTACGAGGACGGTCAGGTCGCCCTCGGGGACCTCGAGGTCGACGTTGTCGACGGCGACGGTGCCATCGGGGAACCGCTTCGTGACCGATTCGAAGGTGATCAACTGCCGTCCCCGTCCTCTGGGCCCCCGACCCGAAGTGGTCGCGTAGTGTGGCAACCTTCCCCGCTCAGTGTCAACGGTCCAAGCACACGCCGACGGGCGCGACCATGTCGACCTTCCAACCTAACCATACCGGCCGGACAATGGTCGGC
>DATABK010000697.1:0-2786 GCA_036259695.1 Actinomycetes bacterium
GGACCGCGGTCAGCCTGCCGGTCACCGAGCGTCCTCCGACCATCGGCGCCGAGGCCGCCCAGGCCGCCGCCGACCGTGCGGCCACCCTGCTCCGGGCGCCGGTCGAGGTGACGGCCGGCGACGGCCGCACCGACCTTCGCCCGGCCGACCTGGCCCCGCTGGTCCGCACCAAGGTGGCGGCCGGCCAGCTGCGCCTAGGCCTCGACCCGGGTGGGCTCGACCGCCTCCTGCGCCGCGAGGCCGGCTTTGCCTACACCGACCCGAAGGACGCCCGGTTCCAGCCGACCGGCTCCCGCGTTCGCATCCTGCCCGGAGTGGCCGGCCTGGAGGTCGTCCCCCGCAAGGCGGCCGCCGCCGTGCTGCAGGCCGGCACCGGCACCGACCGGTCCGCCGCCCTGCCCACCAAGGCCACCCAGCCCGACCTGACCACCAAGGAGGCCAAGGCCCTCGGCGTCAAGGAGGTCATGTCGACCTTCACGACCACCTTCAGCGCCGGCGACGCCCCCCGGGTCCACAACATCAGCCTGATCGCCGCCGCCGTCCACGGCCGCCTGGTCCGCCCCGGAGAGGTGTTCTCGATGAACGGGGCCACCGGCCAGCGCACCGCGGCCAAGGGCTACCGCACGGCCCACGTGATCCAGAACGGCGAGCTCGTGGACGGCCTCGGCGGCGGGGTCTGCCAGGCCGGCACCACCATGTTCAACGCCGCCTTCTTCGCCGGCCTGCCCGTGCCCGAGCGGCGCAACCACAGCCTCCACATCAGCCACTACCCGATGGGCCGGGACGCCACCCTCAACTGGCCCACCACCGACCTCAAGTGGCGCAACGACTCACCCTACGGGATCTACATCACCAGCCGGGCCACCCCATCCACGCTGACCTTCACCTTGTGGTCAACCTCGAGGGGCTACAAGGTGACCTCCAGCACCTCCAGCGCCAGCAACTACCGCGCCCCCCCGACCAGGTACAAGGACGACCCGAGCCTGCCCAAGGGCAAGGAGGTCGTGGAGGAGTCCGGGTCGTCCGGGTTCGACGTCACCGTCTCCCGGACGGTCACCAAGGGCGGCACGGTCATCCGGCGCGACAGCTTCGTCTCCAACTACAGCCCCTGGGTCCGGGTCGTCCGCCGCGGCACCGGCCCCAAGGAGCCCGCCAAGCCGGGAACCGGCGCCCAGGCCTGAGCGCTCGCTGACCGGCCGGGGCACCGATCTGGCAAGGTGGGCACGGCTGTGCTTGGCTACCAGCGGCCCGGCCCCAGCCGCGCCTCGGTGACCAACTGGAGGGACGAGGATGTACCCCGACGACCTCAAGTACACGAACGAGCACGAGTGGGCACGGGCCGAGGGCGACCGGGCCACCATCGGCATCACCCACTTCGCCCAGGACGCGCTCGGCGACATCGTCTATGTCGACATCCCGCCGGTGGGCACGGCCGTCACCGGCGGCGCGACCTTCGGCGAGGTCGAGTCGACCAAGTCGGTGTCCGACATCTACAGCCCGGTCACGGGCACGATCGTCGAGCGCAACGACGAGCTCGACAAGAGCCCCGAGCTGATCAACTCCGACCCGTACGGGCAGGGCTGGCTGGTCGTGGTCGAGATGGCCGACGCCAGCGAGGTCGACCAGCTGATGGACGCCGCCGCCTACAGCGACCTGGTCGCCGAGAGCTGAGTATCACCGTATCGTGGAGGTTGTCAGGCTGAACTTCACGCCTGCGTTGACCCGTTTTTGATCCGTCCTCTACAGTCACCGACCAAAACGACGCTAGCTCGCCCGCTCCGGCGGACCCGGGCAGCGGGTGACCACGATTCGAAGCCCCGGGAGGGCAGCATGTTCTGCACTCAGTGCGGTCACAAGAACCCTGAAGGGGCCCACTTCTGCGCGAACTGTGGGGCCGCGCTGACCACGACCCCGGACGACTCGACCACCACCATCAGCCTGGCCGCCCAGGACCTAGAAGCTGAGGTCGAGGAAGAGGTTGTCGCGCCCGTCGAGGAGCTGCGCGAGAACACCGCCATGCTGGTCGTGCGGCGGGGGCCGAACGCCGGCAGCCGCTTCCTGCTCGACAAGGAGGTGGTGACCGCCGGGCGCCACCCCGAGAGCGACATCTTCCTCGACGACATCACCGTCTCGCGCCGCCACGCGGAGATCCGCCGCGGGCCCAGCGCGTTCACCGTCCACGACGTCGGCTCCCTGAACGGCACCTACCTCAACCGGGAGCGGGTCGAGGAGGGCGAGCTCGGCGCCGGCGACGAGCTCCAGATCGGCAAGTTCAAGCTGGTGTTCTTCGCCGGCAGTCGACCGGGAGGCGGCGGGTAGGGTCATGCGGGATCCGGTCCAGCGCAACGTGCCGCCCCGCCCGGGCGGCGGTGGAGGAGACGCCACCGGCTCCGGCAAGCCGGCCAAGCAGACCGGGACCAGCGGGACGATGAGCATCGGCGAGGTGCTGGGGATCCTCAAGCCCGAGTTCCCCGACATCACCGTCTCCAAGATCCGCTTCCTGGAGGGTGCCGGCCTGGTCCAGCCCGACCGCTCGGCCTCCGGCTACCGCAAGTTCTCCGAGGACGACGTCGCCCGCCTCCGCTTCGTCCTCCGGGCCCAGCGCGACCAGTACCTCCCCCTGCGCGTGATCCGCCAGCGCCTCGCCGACCTCGAACAGTCCGGCGGCCTGGCGGGAACGGTCCCGGCGGGCCCGGGGACCGCGGGGGGGTTGGCCGGCGCCGGGTCGGCGGGAGCGGGCGGGTCGGGAGCGGGGTCACCCGGCGGCGGTGGCTCCGCGGCCGGGC
>DATABK010000698.1:0-1701 GCA_036259695.1 Actinomycetes bacterium
CCCCCCCCCCGCCCTGGTCGGTGAGTGGCTGGACCGGGTCGGCGGGCACCGCGCCGCCGGTGTCGGCCGCTGACCGTATCCTCGGGCCATGGGCAGCGAGCGCACCACCGAGCAGTTCGCCGGGCCGGAGGAGTTCCGGGCCTGGCTGCGGGAGCACCACGACACCTCGCCGGGCATCTGGCTGAAGGTCGCCAAGAAGGGCTCCGGGCTCACCACCGTCACCTACGACGAGGCGGTGGAGGTCGCGCTGACCTTCGGCTGGATCGACGGGCAGGCCCGCCCCGGCGACGAGACCTACTACCTCCAGGGCTTCACCCGGCGCCGGCCGCAGAGCCCGTGGTCCAGGCGGAACCGGGACCGGGTCGAGGCGCTGATCGAGGCCGGGGCGATGGAGCCGAGCGGCCTGGCCGAGGTCGAGCGGGCCCGCGCCGACGGCCGCTGGGACCGGGCGTACGAGGGCCCGCGCACCGCCGAGCCGCCCCCCGACCTGCTGGAGGCGCTGGCGGCGCGCCCGGCCGCCAGGGACGCCTTCGCCACCCTGAACAGCGCCAACCGGTTCGCGATCCTGTACCGGATCCAGGACGCCAAGCGTCCCGAGACCCGGGCCCGCCGGATCGCCAAGTTCGTCGACATGCTCGAGCGCGGCGAGACCCTCTACCCCTAGGGAGCCTCCATGGCCAAGCTGATCTACTCGATGATCGCCTCCCTCGACGGCTACGTCGCCGACGAGGACGGCAACTTCGACTGGGCCGAGCCCGGCGAGGAGGTGCACCGCTTCGTCAACGACCTCGAGCGGCCGGTCGGGACCTACCTGTACGGCCGGCGCATGTACGACGTGATGAGCGCCTGGGAGACGGATCCCAGCCTGGCCGACGTGTCCTCCGTCCAGCGGGACTACGCCGGGATCTGGCAGGCCGCCGACAAGGTCGTCTACTCCAGGACCCTGGAGGCACCGGTCACGGCCAGGACGCGGATCGAGCGGGCCTTCGACCCCGACGCGGTCCGGCGGCTGAAGGCGGCCGCCGACCGCGACCTCACCGTGGGCGGCCCCAACCTGGCCGCCCAGGCCGTGGCGGCCGGGCTGGTCGACGAGTGCCGCGTGTACGTCGCCCCGATCATGGTCGGGGGCGGCAACCGGGCCTTCCCGGACAAGGTCCGGGTGCCGCTCGAGCTGGTGGAGGAGCGCCGCTTCGGCAACGGCATGGTCGTTCTCGACTACCGCACCACGACCTGATCGGGCCGGGCCGTCGGCTGGATGTTGGCGTTCATGCGGAACAGGTTGGCCGGATCGTAGCGGTCCTTGAGGGCGGTGAGCCGCTGGAGCCGCTCGCCGTAGGCGGCCTCGACCCCGGCCGCGCCCTCGTCGGACAGGAAGTGGGACCAGACCCCGGTGCTCCAGGGGCGCAGGTCCCGCCAGCCCCGACGCACCCAGGCGTACCGGCCTCGCCGGCCGCCCCGGCCCGCTCGTGGTGGGCGGCGACCTGGGCGGCCACCGAGGCCGGGTCGGCGGCGTGGACCTGCTCCAGGGCCCGGGCGACGAGCCGGTGGGCGTGGCGGCGCCGGGCCGGGCTGAGGCCCAGGTAGGCGACCTCCCGGATCCGGTCGTGGGTGAAGTCGTAGGCGTCGGGCCCCTGGTCGCGGACCAGGCGGCGGCGCCACAGCTCGTCCAGGCCGCCGACCGGGGCCGCCTCGCCGGCCTGG
>DATABK010000699.1:0-1596 GCA_036259695.1 Actinomycetes bacterium
CTGCACCATGGTCATCAAGCCGGCCGCCCTCACCCCCCTGTCCATGCTCGCCCTCGGCAAGATCCTGGAGGAGGCGGGGCTGCCCCCCGGGGTCTGCAACATCGTCGCCACCAAGCGGTCCGGGGCGGTGATGGAGCCGCTCATCAAGGACGGCCGGACCCGCAAGCTGTCGTTCACCGGTTCCACCGAGGTCGGCCGCACCCTGATGGCCCAGGCTGCCGACAACGTGCTCCGGGTGTCGATGGAGCTGGGCGGCAACGCCCCCTTCCTGATCTTCGACGACGCCGACCTGGACGCGGCCGTCGAGGGGGCGATGATCGCCAAGATGCGCAACATCGGCGAGGCCTGCACGGCCGCCAACCGCTTCCACGTGGCCGAGCCGGTGGCCGAGGCGTTCGCGGACCGGCTGGCCGAGCGGATGGGGGCCATGAAGGTCGGCCGGGGCACCGAGGAGGGCGTCCAGGTCGGCCCCCTGATCAACTCCGACGCCGTCGACAAGGTGTCCGAGCTGGTCGGCGACGCCCTCGACAAGGGGGCCAGGGCGGTCGTGGGGGCCCGGCCGGGCGACGGCCGCGGCTACTTCTACCAGCCGACGGTGCTGGCCGGCGTCCCCGGCGACGCCCGCGTGCTCAAGGAGGAGATCTTCGGGCCGGTGGCCCCGGTGGCCAGCTTCGACGACGAGGAGGCGGCGGTCGCGGCCGCCAACGACACCGAGTTCGGGCTGGTCGCCTACGTCTACACCCGCGACCTGAAGCGCGCCTTCCGGGTCGTTGAGGGCCTGGAGACGGGCATGGTCGGGCTCAACCAGGGCCTGGTCTCGAACCCGGCCGCCCCCTTCGGCGGGGTCAAGCAGTCCGGCGTCGGCCGCGAGGGCGGCCCCGAGGGCATCGCCGAGTACCTGGAGACCAAGTACGTCGCCATGAACCTCTGAAGAGGGCCTGATGGGCAGATGGGCTGGCCGGCTGGCGGCGCCGCTCCTGGGGGCGCCGCTGGCCCTGGCCTTCCCGCGGCCCGGCTGGTGGTGGCTGGCCCTGGTCGGGCTGGTCCCGGTGCTGTTGCTGGCCATGGCCGCCCCCAGCGGCGGCGAGGCCGCGGTCCGGGCCTGGCTCGGCGGGACCGGGTTCTTCCTGGCCGTCAACGCCTTCCTGTTCCCCACCGTGGGACCGTTCATGGTGCCGCTGGCCATGCTCCTGGCCGTGACCTGGCTGCCCGTGGGCTGGCTGGCCTGGGCTCTGCTCGGCGGCGCGGCTGAACCCCACCCACCGGTGCCGGGGGCCCCAACCGGGAGGGTAACCCAACCGCGGAATGCGGGTGCCGGGCTGTCCACAGCCCCCACGCCCGGGCGGCTGGCCGCGGCCCTGGTGCTGGTCCCGAGCGCGTTCGTGGCCGGCGAGGCCCTGCGGTCCTGGGAGGGGCTGGGCGGCCCCTGGGGCCTGCTCGGGGTCAGCCAGTGGAACGCCCCGGCGCTCCTGTCGGTGGCCGCCCTCGGCGGCGTCTGGGGGCTGAGCTTCCTGCTGGTGGCGGTCAACGTGGCCGTGGCCACCGCCGTCGGCCGACGGGTCCCCGGCCCGATCCGGGCGGCGGCGGCCGTGGCCG
>DATABK010000700.1:0-7695 GCA_036259695.1 Actinomycetes bacterium
ACGCGCGCGACGGCCGCGGGTACGTGCTCCGGGCGATCGCCGGCGGCTGGCGGCTCTACACCCATCCCGGCGCCCGAACCGCCGTCGAGGCGTTCCTCTCGGCCGGCCAGCAGAGCCGCCTCACCCGCGCGGCCCTCGAGACGCTCGCGGTGATCGCCTACCGGCAGCCGGTGACCCGCTTCCAGGTCGCGGCCGTCCGCGGGGTGAATGTGGACGGGGTGTTCCGGACGCTGGCCTCCCGCGGCCTGATCCACGAGGTCGGGACCGACCCCGGCCCTGGTCAGGCCACCCTCTACGGCACCACCCGGGCGTTCCTCGAGCAACTCGGCCTCAACGACCTCGACCAGCTCCCGCCGATCAAGGACTACCTCCCCGAAGGAGTCGAGCTGCTCGACCTCCAGGAGCAACCGTGACCCCGCCCCGCCCATCACGCCCCACCACCGGCGACAACCGATCCCGCGCCACACGTTCGGGCACCCCCCGGCCGGCCGACACCACTCGCACCCGGACGGATGCGGCCGGTCGAGCCGGTGGCCGTTCCCGTCGCGCCGATCCGGACGGTCAGGCCGACCGCAGCCGAACCCGCCGGGAAGCGGCCGGCGGGGTGGCGAGCCGCTCCCGCCGTGCATACGAGGCTGATCGGGCCCAGGACCGCTCCCGACGGGGCGTCGACGAGGGTCGAGCGAACCGAAGCTCGCGCCGTGCCGGCGCGGGGAGCAGCTCCGGTCCACTGGGGGGCGGGCGTGGCTCCCGCCGAGAGGATGCTGGCCAGGCGAGGGGCAGGCCGCGCAGGAACGAACCGCCGGGTCGATCACGCGGATCGACAGCCCCCGGGGGGGCCGTCCAGGACCGGGCGAGCGGACGCTCCGGCCCGACGGACGCGGAGGGATCGTTGCGCCGCCGTTCCTCACGGGCCACGACAGCGACCCGGTCGCGTGGGCGCCCGACGCGCGCCACCGCAACCGACAGCCGGGCGGCGGCCACCGGTGGTCGGGGTAGCGGAGCAGCCGACGCGCAGGCGGCCACCAGAGGCCGCCGGGCAGGCGGCGGAGCAGCTGACGCGCAGGCGGCCACCAGAGGCCGCCGGGCAGGCGGAGCGGCTGACGCACGGACAGCCGCCACCGGCCGCCGGGTGGGTGGTAGGGCAAGCGACTTCCCGTCCTCGGCGGCTGGGCGCCGGGCAGGCGGCAAGGCAGGTGACTTCCGATCATCGGCGACGGGACCCAGGGCCGGCGAACGACCAACCGGAACCGCCGCGAAGGCACCGCCCCGCGAGACCCGAGCCCCTCGAACCTCGACCGCGACCAGAGCCGACAACGAGCGAGGCCCTGCCGGTGACGGGGGAGAGGGCGTTCGCCTCAACAAGGCGCTCAGTGGGGCTGGCCTGGGATCCAGGCGGGCGGTGGAGGAGCTCGTGCGGGCCGGGCGGGTGTCGGTCGGGGGCGAGGTCGTGCATGACCTCGGCCGGCGGGTCGACCCGGTCGCTGACCGGGTCGAGGTCGACGGGTCGCGGGTGGTGCTGGACGAGCGGCGGCGCTACTGGCTGCTGAACAAGCCCGCGGGGGTGGTAAGCACGGCCGCCGACCCCGAGGGCCGACCGACGGTCGTGGAGATGGTCCCCGAGCAGCCGCGGGTGTTCCCGGTTGGGCGGCTCGACCGGGACACCGAGGGGTTGCTGCTGCTGACCAACGACGGGCCGCTGGCCTACCGGCTCACCCATGCCAGGTACGGGATCGAGAAGCGGTACCTGGCCGAGGTCGAACGGCTGCCCGCCGATGCCCCGGGCCGCCTCCGCCAGGGCGTCGAGCTCGAGGACGGCTTCGCCAAGCCGACAAGGGTCAGGGTGGTGGCCGGGTCCGGCCGCCGCCGCATGATCGAGGTCGTCCTGGTCGAGGGGCGCAACCGGGAGGTGCGGCGGCTGCTGGACGCGGTCGGGGCCCCGGTGCGGCGGCTGGTGCGTACCTCGGTCGGCCCGATCCGGCTCACCGGCCTGGCCCCGGGAGAGTTCCGCCCGCTGCGATCCGACGAGATCAGGAGCCTCTACAAGGCGGCAGGGCTTTGATGACACTTATCCATCAATCAATTCATCAACATATTGCTTTGTCGATGAATCAATGGCAGCTGAGGGAAGGCGATGAGTGAGCAGCGGCTGGAGGAGCGCCTGGTCGCGCTGCGTGGGGCGACCACCGTCGACGCCGACACGTCCGAGGAAGTGATGGCGCGCACCAGCGAGCTGCTCTCGACCCTGCTCAAGCGCAACGACGTCGAGCACGACCAGCTGGTGTCGATCATCTTCACCTCCACCAAGGACCTGCGCAGCGCCTTCCCGGCACTGGCGGCCAGAGAGCTCGGGCTCGGCGACGTGCCCCTGCTCTGCGCCGGCGAGCTCGACGTCGTCGGAGGCAACCCGAACACCATCCGGGTGCTGATCCACTGCTACTCGACCCTGCCGAGGGCGAGCCTGCGCCACGTCTACCTGCACAACGCCAAGCACCTCCGTGACGACCTTTCGGAGTGAACCCCGATGACACCGACAGCCCAGCGGCCGCCGACGACGTCCGGAGCCGGCCGATGACGTCGACGCTCGAATGGCCGCGGCGACTCGCCATCGTCGGCACCGGCCTCCTCGGTGCCTCGGTGGGGCTGGCCGCCCGCGCTGCCGGGGTGGCCGAGGTGGTCGGCGCCGACAACGACCGGCGTGAGCTGCGGGACGCCCTGGAGCGGGAGGCGATCACCAGCCGCGCCCGCTCCGTCGAGGAGGCGGCCGAGGGTGCCGACCTGATCGTGGCCGCGACGCCGGTCCGGTCGCTGGCCGGCGTGCTCTCCCGCGCCCTGGCCGCGAACCCCGACGCCGTCCTCACCGATGTGGGCAGCACCAAGATGCACCTTCTAGTTGAGCTTCAACGTTCGTCGGCCACTGCCAACCTGCGGCGGGTCATCCCCGGTCATCCCATGGCCGGGTCGGAGGAGCGGGGAGCCCGAGCCGCCCGGGTGGACCTCTTCCACGGTGCCGCCTGGGTGCTGACCCCGGCCCCGCATGTCGACCACCAGGCGCTGCGGCGGCTCACCTCGTTCGTGCGCGACCTCGGCGGGCGGCCGCTCATGCTCGACCCCGAGCTGCACGATCAGGTGGCCGCGTTCGCCAGCCACCTGCCGCAGCTGGCCGCGACCGCCCTCATGGGGGCAGTCGCCCAGGTGGAGTCGCCGGCGGCCCTGCGTCGCCTGGTCGCCACCGGGTTCCGCGACACCACCCGCGTGGCCGCCAGCGACCCGGACCTCTGGGTCGACATCTGCGCCACCAACGGGCCGAGCATCGTCGCCGCCCTCGATGTGCTGACCAGCCGGCTCGAGGTGCTCCGCAAGCTCATCGCCGACGGGGACCGGGCCGGCCTGCGCGAGGAGCTGGCCACGGCCCGGGCGGCGCGCCTGCGCATCCCGACCAAGCCGGGGTCCTCCCCACGGGGCCTGCGGGAGGTCGTGGTCCACATCGCCGACCGCCCGGGCAGCCTCGCCGCCGTGTTCCACGCCCTCGGCGCGGCCGGGGTCAACGTGGAGGACCTGGCCATCGACCACGAACTCCAGGGCGGCAGCGGCGCCCTCCGCATCTGGGTCGCCGGCCGGGACGCCTCCACCGCCGCCATCGCCGCCCTGGAGCTGGCCGGCTGGTCCGCCCATGAGGGAACGGGCGCGCCCTAGCAGCATCTGCCGATGAGTCAATAAGTGACTGAAGCGCTTTATTGACATAGATCGTCAGGCGGCCCCGGCAAGCCAAGCAGGATCGCAGGGGTGGGGGCTCTGCTCGGGGGTAGACTGCGCTGCGGAGATCTCCGGTCCGGGTGGTGCGCCGGTCCGGTGTGCGGGCACGTGGTCCACCGGTCGAGTGGGGAGGCCAGGTGAAGGTGGTCGGGTTGGGCGGGGACGAGCCCGTCGAGGGAACCACCGACGTCGTCGTCGCGATCGACGGCCCGGCCGGGTCGGGCAAGAGCACCGTCGCCCGGCAGGTCGCCGAGCGGGCCGGCCTGCGCTACCTGGACACCGGGGCGACCTACCGGGCCCTCACCCTGGCCCTGCTGCGGCGGGGGATCCCGGTCGACGACGCCGAGGCGGTCGCCGACGCGGCCAAGGCCGTCGACCTCACCCTCGAGCTCCCGCCCGGGCGGGCCGGGGCGGCCAGGGTGCTGCTGGACGGGGCGGAGCCGGGCCCGGCGCTGCGCTCGCCTGCGGTGAACGCCCACGTGTCGCCGGTCTCGGCCGTGCCGGCGGTCCGTGAGCTGCTGGTCGGGCTGCAGCGTTCGCTGGTCGGGGTCGGCGGGATCGTGGTCGAGGGCCGTGACATCGGGACCGTCGTGTGGCCCGACGCCGACGTCAAGGTGTTCCTGACGGCCTCCGAGGACGAGCGGGCCCGGCGTCGCGGTGGCGACACCGAGGGCGGTGGCGAGACCGCCGAGACCCTGGCCCGCCGCGACGCCATCGACAGCGGCCGGGCCGCCTCCCCGACCCGCGCCGCCGACGACGCCCTGATGATCGACTCCACCACCCGCACCATCGACCAGGTGGTGGACCAGCTCCTGGAGCTCATCGAAGCCGCCAGAGCCACCCGCCCGCGATGACCGGCGGCCCCCACCGCAAGGCCCCCGGCCCCGGGGGCCAGCTCCCGGCACCCGGCGCCGTCGACGAGGACCCTCGACCGGCCGAGTCCGGAGCGGCAGCGCCCGAGCGGCCCGGGAGCGCCGGTTCCGGGTCCAAGGCCGACCCGGAAACGCCCCGGCGTGGGAACCCCGACCGGGGGTATCTGATCGCTGGGGCGGTGGTGAAGCCGTTGATGCGGGTCTGGTTCCGGATGCGGGTCGAGGGTCGGGAGCACGTGCCGGCGGAGGGGCCGGTGATCCTGGCCTCGAACCATCGCAGCAACATGGACCCGGTGCTGCTCGCCTCGGCGGTGAAGCGGCCGGTGGCGTTCATGGCCAAGGCCGAGCTGTTCGTGGGGCCGCTCGGCTGGATCATGCGCTGGATCGGGCAGTTCCCGGTCCGGCGGGGCGGCATCGACCGCGAGGCCCTGCGGCGGACCGACGCCGTGCTGGCCCGCGGCTCGATGCTGGGCCTGTTCCCCGAGGGGACCAGGGGGGATGGGCGATTCTCGGCCGTCCATCCCGGGCTCGCCTACATCGTCGTCCGCCAGCGCTGCCCGGTGCTGCCGGTGGCCATCTTCGGCACCGAGCGGGTCCGGCGCCGGTTCGGCTGGCTGCCGTTCGCCTCCCCGGTCAGGGTCGTGATCGGCCCGGCCATCGACCTGCCCCAGGCGACCGGCGACCGGGCCGGCCGCCGAGCCGCCAGCGAGGTCCTGCGCCGGCGCCTCCAGGCGTTCCTGGCCAGCGCCGGCGGCCCCGCACCGCTCCCAGCCATAAGTAACCAAATTGATGAGTAGACAAAGCGATATGTCAATGGAGCAACAGGAGGACCGGTCGACAGGCCGCCTGCCCCGGGTGGCGGTGGTCGGGCGGCCCAACGTCGGCAAGTCGACCCTGGTCAACCGGATCCTGGGCCGCCGGGCGGCCATCACCGAGGAGGTCCCCGGGGTGACCAGGGACCGGGTCGCCTACCAGGCCGACTGGTCCGGCCGGCGCTTCGAGCTGGTCGACACGGGCGGCTGGGAGCCCAAGGCGACCGGCCTCCAGGCCAGGGTGGTCGCCCAGGCCGAGCGGGCCATGGCCGACGCCGACCTGGTCCTGTTCGTGGTCGACGCCACCGTCGGGGTCACCGAGGAGGACGCCGCCGTCGCCGCCCGCCTGCGCCGCGGCAAGGTCCCGGTCCTGCTGGTCGCCAACAAGGTCGACAGCGCCGCCGCCGAGCCGCAGGTCGCCGACCTCTGGTCGCTCGGCCTGGGAGAGCCGCTGGCCGTGTCCAGCCTGCACGGCCGGGGCGCCGGAGACCTGCTGGACGCGATCATCGAGCGGCTCGGCGCCGAGGCTGCGGCCGGCGACGAGCCGGACGTGCCGGCGCTGGCCATCGTCGGCCGGCCCCACGTCGGCAAGTCCAGCCTGCTCAACCGGCTGGCCGGTCAGGACCTGGCCATCGTCGACCCGACCCCGGGCACGACCCGCGACACCGTCGACTCGATCGTGGAGCGGGACGGCCGCAGCTACCGGCTGGTCGACACCGCCGGCATGCGGCGCTCGTTCCAGCAGGCCGAGGGGGCCGACTACTTCGCCTTCGTCCGCAGCCTGGAGGCGGTCGACCGGGCGGATGCGGCCCTGCTCGTGCTCGAGGCGCCCCTCGGCGTGGCCGAACAGGACCAGAAGGTCGCCGTCCGGGCCGTCGAGGCCGGCTGCGGGCTGGTCCTGCTGGCCAACAAGTGGGACCTCATGGACGACGAGGCGCGGCGCCAGTTCGGGGTCGACCTGGAGCGCAAGCTCTACTTCGTCGACTGGGCGCCGCTGCTGCGGGTCTCGGCCCGCACCGGCCGGGGGGTCGAGAAGATCTGGGGGCTGGTCGACCGGGTCCTCGCCGAGCGGTCCCGGCGGATCCCCACCGCGGCCCTCAACCAGTGGCTGGGCCAGGCGACCGAGCGCACGCCGCCGCCTCCGGTGCGCGGCCGCTCGATCAAGGTCCGCTACGCCACCCAGGCCCGGGTCGAGCCGCCCGAGGTGGTCCTGTTCACCAGCGGCCAGCTCACGCCCAGCTACCGCCGCTACCTGGAGCGGGACCTGCGCAGATCCTTTGGCTTCGAGGGCACGCCGGTCCGCCTGGTGGTCCGGGTCCGCACCCGGGAACGGACGGGCGGGAGCTGATCGGGCAGGTCCGCAACCGGGGCAGCGGGGCCCGCATGACCCGGGGGAAGGCGCCGGTGACCGTGATATCCTGACGGCCGTTCCGGGCCCTCGGGCCCGTTTCGGGACGTGGCGCAGCTTGGTTAGCGCACCAGTCTGGGGGACTGGGGGTCGCGAGTTCAAATCTCGCCGTCCCGACCAACCGAACGGGGAGCAGTGGTCTACGCTCCACGCATGAACGACACCAACCGGTCCCTCCCGCCCGACCCGGCGCGAGCCGGCCAGCGCGTCTCCACGGCCATCCGCACGGTGCCCAACGCGGTCACGCTGGTGCGGCTGCTGCTCATGCCGGTGTGCGCCTACCTGCTGGCCAGCGGGCGGTACGGGTGGGGGATCGCCCTGACCGCGGTGGTGGGGTCCACCGACTGGGTGGACGGCTGGCTGGCCCGGCGGACCGGACAGGTCAGCCGCCTCGGGCAGCTGCTCGACCCGCTGGCCGACCGGCTGCTGATCGCCTCGGTGGCCATCGCCCTGGTGGTGCGGGAGGTCGTCCCCTGGCAGGCGGCGGTGCTGCTGGTGGCCAGGGACCTGGTGCTGCTGGCCGGGTGGCCGGTGCTGAAGCGCCGGGGGATCGAGCCGCCCGAGGTCATCCTGCTCGGCAAGGCGGCCACGCTGGTGCTGCTGTTCGCGCTGCCGGTGCTCACCCTGGGGGCGACCGGGGTCGCCGTGGCCGACCCCGCCCGGGTGATCGGCCTCCTGCTGCTCTGGGCCGGGGTGGTGATGTACTACCTCGCCGGGGTGGTCTACGTCAGAATGGTCCTGGAACGGCTCGGCCATCGGGCCGGGGACGGCTCCTAGCGGAGGCCAGGAGCCCGGCCGCCCCGAAGGCCACGCGTCCCCAGGCAGGGCGCCGGAGAGAGACAAGGAG
>DATABK010000701.1:0-3305 GCA_036259695.1 Actinomycetes bacterium
GGCGGCGATCAGGAACACGTGGCCGAAGCGAGCCTCGTACTCAGCGTTGCCGCGGGCCAGGGCCTCCTGGACGTCCTGGCCGGCGCCGCCCACGCCCGCCTGGTCCCGCCAGGAGCAGTCGGGGGTGGGGGGCGCCGGCCAGGAGGTCCAGGAGGCCCTGGCCCGCGGCAACGCTGAGTACGAGGCCCGCTTCGGCCACGTGTTCCTGATCGCCGCCGCCGGCCGCTCCGCCGACGAGATCCTGGCCCAGCTCCAGGCCCGGCTGGGCAACGACCCGGCCACCGAGCTGCGGGTCGCCGCCGGCGAGCACCGCCGCATCACCCGCCTCCGGATCGAGAAGCTGATGCAGGGATGAGCGGCCTGACCACCCACGTGCTGGACACGGCCAGGGGACGCCCGGCGGCCGGCGTGCGGGTGACCGTCCAGGTACAGGACGGCGATGGCTGGCGCGACGTCGGCGGCGGGGTCACCGACACCGACGGCCGGGTGCCCGGCCTGCTCGCCGGGGAGCTTTCGGCCGGCACCCACCGGCTGACCTTCGCCACCGGGGCGTGGTTCGAGGCCCAGGGGGTGGCCGGCTTCTACCCGGAGGTCGCCGTCGTCTGCCGGATCGACGACCCGGCGGCCCACTACCACGTGCCCCTGCTGCTCAGCCCCTACGGCTACAGCACCTACCGGGGCAGCTAGGGACGCCGTGGCCGAGGCGTCCGACCCGGTGTTCGACGTGGTCTTCCGGGCGGCCCGGGTGGTCACCGGGACCGGCGAGGCAGCCGGGTGCGTGGCCGTCCGCGACGGCCGGATCGCGGCCGTGGAGCCGCTGGCCGCCGGCCTGACCGGCCGCCGGACCGTCACCCTGGCCGACGACGAGGTCCTGCTCCCCGGGCTGGTCGACACCCACGTCCACGTCAACGAGCCCGGCCGGACGGCCTGGGAGGGCTTCGCCACCGCCACCCGGGCGGCCGCCGCCGGCGGCGTCACCACCATCGTCGACATGCCGCTGAACTCGATCCCGCCGACCGTCGACGCGGCCGCCCTCGAGGCCAAGCGCACGGCCGCCGAGGGCCAGATCCATGTCGACGTCGGCTTCTGGGGCGGCGCCGTTCCCGGCAACCTGGGCCAGGTGCGCGGTCTGCATGACGCCGGCGTGTTCGGCTTCAAGTGCTTCCTCATCGACTCCGGGGTCGAGGAGTTCCCCCACCTGCGCCCGGGCGACCTCGAGGGCTATCTGGAGGTCCTGGCCGGCCTCGGGTCGCCGCTGCTCGTCCATGCCGAGGACGCCCAGGCGGTGGCCGGCGCCCCGCCGGCCCAGGGTCGGCGCTACGCCGACTTCGTGGCCTCGCGGCCCCCCGAGGCCGAGACCATGGCCGTCGCCCAGGTCGTCGAGGCCGCCCGCCGCACCGGCGGCCGGGCCCACGTCCTGCACCTGTCGTCGGCCGACGCCCTGGAGCTCCTGGCCGCCGCCCGCCGCGACGGCGTGCCGGTCAGCGCCGAGACCTGCCCCCACTACCTGACCTTCGAGGCCTCCTCGGTCCCCGACGGAGCCACCCAGTACAAGTGCTGCCCGCCCATCCGCGACGCCGCCAACCGCGAGCGGCTCTGGCGGGGCCTGGCCGACGGCGCCCTCGACCTGGTCGCCTCCGACCACTCGCCCTGCCCGCCCGAGCTCAAGCAGCTCGACAGCGGCGACTTCGGGACGGCCTGGGGTGGCATCGCCTCCCTCCAGCTGAGCCTGCCCGCCGTCTGGACGGCGGCCAGGGCCCGCGGCCACCGGCTGGCCGACCTGGCCCGCTGGATGGCCGAGGCCCCGGCCGAGCTGGCCGGCCTGCCCGGCAAGGGCCGCATCGCCGTCGGCGCCGACGCCGACCTGTGTGTGCTCGCTCCCGAGGCGACCTTCGTGGTCGACCCGTTCCGCCTGCACCACCGCCACCCGGTCACCCCGTACGCCGGCCGCCAACTGGCCGGGGTGGTCCGCTCCACCTGGCTGCGCGGCCAGGAGGTCACCGGTGACCACCCCCACGGCCGCCTCCTGACCAGGGACAGGACGACACCGAACGCCGCCAGGTAACCTGAGCGCGCAGCGCCGCAACCGTCGAACGGAGAGCCCATGTCGTTCCAGGCCTACCTCGACAACATCGAAGCCAAGACCGGGAAGACGCCCAACGAGTTCGTGGCCATGGCCAAGGAGAAGGGCTACGACACCCCCGGAACCAAGGCCGGAACAATCGTCGACTGGCTCAAGCAGGACTTCGGGCTCGGCCGCGGCCACGCCATGGCGCTCGTCCACGTCATCAAGAACGGCGCCCAGATCAGCGACAAGCACGTCGGCAGCGAAGGCCCCCACCGGGACGAGTCGAACACCCTCCGCCTGGACGGCAACGACACCTGAGGCACGCCGGATCCACACCTCCTGCAACACCGGTCGTGGGTCCGGGGTCGGCTGGTTGGTGGCCGCCGAGGGCCTGGTTGGGTGGCCGCCGGAGGCGGCGCGCACGGTCCCTGGCTGGACGGGTGGTGCGGCGGAGCATGCGACGCCCGATCCTCGACCGCTGGTTCCGATGCTGAGGACCGTCCCGCCCGCCACCCGAGTCGGCTCAGGCGGCGCTGGGATGTCGCCGGGCGGCCGGATGCCTTCGGTGGGGCGGGGTGGCGGTGAGGTGGCCGTCGGGATCTCGGTGGAGCCGCCAGCCGCCCTCATGGACGGCCCGGTGGTGGGCTCGGCAGACCAGGATCAGGTTGGCCAGGTCGGTGGGGCCGCCGTCCAGCCAGTGGACCAGATGATGGGCCTCACACCAGGCCAGGGGGCGGCTGCAGGCGGGGAAGCCACAGCCGCCGTCCCGCACGGCCAGGGCGGTCCGCTGGGCTGGCTGGACGACCCGGCTGGCCCGCCCCACGTCCAGGGGTTGGGTGGGGGCGCCGCCCAGGACCGGGGGTAACAGGGCCATGGCCGCGTGCAGGTGCGCCTCCAGCGCCTGCGGCCCTTTCGGTCCCTGGATGTCGGTGGGGTGGGCCACCGGCCCGGTATCGGGGCACGGGCCGGAGCCGGGGCCGTGGCCGGGATGGGGCTGGTCGTCGGGTGGGCCGGTTGGATGGTGCTGCTGGTGGTGGGCTAGGTGGCGGGTGACCAGGACCCGGGTCACGGCCCCATCACAAGCCAGCCGGCGACAGGCCTCCGGGGCCAACGGCCCCAGCCCTCCAAGGTCACCGCCAACCGCGCCGGGGTGGCCCAGCAGGCTGTCCAGGTCCACGGTGACCGACAGCTGGGGGCGGACCCCACCGGCCTGGGGCAGTCGGCCCCCCTCCAGGGC
>DATABK010000702.1:0-1590 GCA_036259695.1 Actinomycetes bacterium
GCCCAGCAGCTCCAGCAGCAGGGTCCTGGCGGCCGGCCGTCGCTCCGGGTCCTTGTCCATGCACGCCTCGACCAGCTCCCGCAGCGGCCCCTCCAGGCCTTCCAGGTCGGGCGGCTCGTGCCGGATCCGGTACACGATCTCCACGACCGTCCCCTGCCCGAACGGCCGCCGCCCGGTGCCGGCGAAGCTGACCAGCGACCCCCAGACGAAGATGTCGACGGCCGCGGTCACCGGCCGCTGGGCGAACTGCTCGGGCGCCATCCACCCCGGCGACCCCATCAGCTTCCCGGTGGCCGTGCTGGCCGCGCTGGCGTCCAGGGCCCGGGCGATCCCGAAGTCGATCACCTTGGGCCCGAAGTAGGAGAGCAGCACGTTGCTCGGCTTGAGGTCCCGGTGCACCACCCCGGCCCCGTGGATGGCCGTCAGCGCGGCCGCCATCCCGACGGCCAGCCCGGCCAGGTCGGTCGCCGGCAGCCTCCCCCGGGCGGCGATCGCCCGGTCGAGCCGCACCCCGTCCACGTACTCGGTGACCAGGTACGGCAGCCCGCCCGCGAGCTCGGCGTCGAGCACCCGGGCGGTGCAGAACCCGACCACCCGGCGCGCGGCCGCCACCTCGTGGCGGAACATCCGCAGGAACGAGGGATCCCCGGCCAGCTCCGGCCGCAGCACCTTGACGGCCACCAGCTGCCCGTCGCGGCCACGCCCGAGGAACACCGTGCCCATCCCACCGGCCCCGAGCCGCCCCAGGAGCGCATACGGCCCGACCGACGCCGGGTCCCCGGGCCCCAACGGCGCCGCCCGCCGCCGGCCGGCAACCCCGCCCTCGGCCACGCCAGCTCCTCACCGTCGATGTCCGCCATTCGCGGTATCGTCTCGCCAGATCATCGTCGCGTCCAAGGGGGACCCAGGTGTTCGTTCAGGTGATCCAGGGACAGGTGTCGGACGCCGGGCAGGCCCGGGCCGCGCTCGACCGGTGGGCGCGGGACCTGGCGCCGGGCGCCACCGGCTGGCTGGGCTCGACCGCCGGGGTGACCGAGGACGGCCGCTTCATCGCCCTGGCCCGCTTCGAGTCCGAGGAGGCCGCGCGCCGCAACAGCGACCGCCCCGAGCAGGACCGGTGGTGGTCCGAGACGGCCAGGCTGTTCACCTCCGAACCGACCTTCAAGGACAGCACCGACGTCCTCCCCGACGTCATCGGCGACCCCGACACCGCCGGCTTCGTCCAGGTCATGCAGGGCCAAGGCAGCGACCCCGACCGGGCCCGCGAGCTCATGTCCCAGGATTCCCCCGCGTGGGCCGACTTCCGCCCCGACATCATCGGCAGCATCGTCGCCGCCCACGACGGCGGCGCCTACACCATGGCCATCTACTTCACCTCCGAGGCGGCGGCCCGCGAGGGCGAGCGCAAGGAGCCCCCTGCCGAGCTGAAGGCCCAGATGGAAGAGATGGACGCCCTCAGCGTCGGCGTCCCCGAGTTCTTCGACCTCAAGCAGCCCTGGCTCTACTCCCCCCGCTGAGGAGCCGCGTCGGGCCGCACGACATACCGATCACGGACACGGCCAGCCAGACCAGGCCGATCGGGAGCACCAC
>DATABK010000703.1:0-18175 GCA_036259695.1 Actinomycetes bacterium
ACCCGGCCGCCCACGCGTGGAGCGGCCACACGGGGCGGTTGACGGCGGACGATTCCGGGTACTCGATCCCCCTCTGCGCACAGATGGGAGGAAGGTGTGGGGTTCACGCGGCAGTTCACCGGCGGGTTCGAGGACGTCGCCGACGCCAGGAAGTTCGTGGCCGCCACCCTGCTCCGCGACTCCGAGCTCTACGAGGCGGCCCGGCTGCTGGTCGACGAGGCCATCACCAACCCGCTGCTGCACAGCCAGGCCTGCGAGACCACCCGCGCCTTCCAGGTCACCATCGCCTTCCGCCCCGACCGGCTCCACGTCGAGGTCCACGACGGCGGGGCGCCCCTACCCCTCGACCGGGACGCCACCCGCCCCGGCTCGGTCGCCGGGCGCAGCCTCGAGCTGTTCGACGCCCTGGCCCTCGACTGGGACTCCTCGGCCAAGCCGGGACGACCCGGCCACGTGGTCTGGTTCGAGCTGGAAGCCTGACAGGTTCGTGGTTGTTAGCCCGCTATGAGGGCCGGTATCATCCGCCCTCGGTCCCGGCAGGGTGCCCGAGCGGCCAAAGGGAGCGGTCTGTAAAATCGCCGGCATTGCCTACACAGGTTCGAATCCTGTCCCTGCCACACGAACTCTGAGTTCCGGGAACGCGGTTGCTGGGTGGGTCATCGGGCCCGCTGACGGGGCTTCCACTCCGGTTTCCCTCCTGGGTCACTGGTCCGGGCCAAGGTGGCGGACGGAGAGCAACGGCAGGCCGAGGTCGCGGATCTTGGTCAGGAGGCCGTGCAGGGCCGCCTGGTCGGTGACCGCCCCGGCGATCACCGTCTGGCCCGGCTCGTCGCTGGTGACCTGGAGTCCCTCGAACCAGGCCGACCAGCGGCTGTCCAGCACGCCTTTCACGCGAATCTCGTAGTGGGCCGGTAGCTCTTCGGGCGCAGGCCCTTGTGGTGGCCGGCTCATCCCGTCAGGCCGGGGTAGAACGAACTCGGCTGGTGATCCTCGATCAGCATGGCCGCCTCTCTCATCTTGCGTCCGCACTTGTGCGTCTGGGACGTTACGGACACGGTTGGGCTGGGGCATCGCCCGAAGGTGGGAACGGCGGTGGGAACCCCGGCACCGTCCCGGACCTGGGCCGTTGGCCGGCGCGCTGGGTGGGACCGGGCTCTACAATGAGGCCGCCGCAACGCAGGATCGCCGGACGGGCTGAGCGGGAGGATCCCGATGGCTGAGCCGGCCACCACGATGCCATCCACGGCTGCCGGGCATGAGGGCCACGTCCTGCTGGCGACCAAGCTGCACATCCCGCGGCCGCGGCCGGGTCTGGTGGCGAGGCCACGACTGCTGGACCGCCTGGGCGAGGGCGTGAGCCGCCAGCTGGTGCTGGTCTGCACCCCGGCCGGGTTCGGCAAGACCACCCTGCTGGCTGACTGGGCTCACACCGGCCAGCGACCGGTGGCCTGGCTGTCGCTGGACGCCGGCGACAACGACCCAGCCCGCTTCTGGCGCCACGTCGCCGCCGCTCTGGACACGGTCCGACCCGGGGTGGCGGAACGGGTCGCCGCGCTGTCCGGCGGCCTGTCGGCCTCGTTCCAGGTGGTGGTGACCACCCTGGTCAACGAGCTGGCCGATGTGGCCGAGCCGGTCGTGCTGGTCCTGGACGACTATCACCTGGTCCAGGCTCCGCCGGTTCATCAGTCGCTGGAACTGCTGCTGGAGCATCCGCCGGCGGGGCTGCGGCTGGTGCTGGCCAGCCGGGCCGACCCACCCCTGCCGCTGGCCCGGCTGCGGGCCAGTGGGCAGCTGACCGAGCTGCGGGAGGCCGACCTGCGCTTCACCCGCGAGGAAGCGGCCGCGCTGTTGGGCGCCGCGGTCGGGGTGGAGCTGCCGGATGCGGCCGTGGCCGCGCTGGAGGCGCGCACCGAAGGCTGGGTCGCGGGGCTGCAGCTGGCCGCGCTCTCGCTCGAGGGCCACCTCGACGTCGACGCCTTCGTGCGGACCTTCTCGGGCAGCCACCGCTACGTACTCGACTACCTCACCGAGGAGGTCCTGGACCGCCAACCTCGTGAGCTGCGCGGGTTCCTGCTGGAGACCTCGATCCTTGACCGGATCTGCGGGCCGCTGGCGGATGCCACCACCGGCCGCAGCAACAGCCAGGCACTGCTGGAGCAGGTCGAGCGGGCCAACCTGTTCCTGATCCCCCTGGACGAGGTGCGGGGCTGGTGGCGCTACCACCAGCTGTTCGCTGACCTGCTTCGCGCCTGGCTGGAGCGCGAGGAGCCCGAGCGGGTGCTGGAGCTGCACCGGGCGGCGGCCGCCTGGTCTGAGGAGCAGGGGCTGGCCGACGACGCCATCCGTCACGCCCGAGCCGCCGCCGACCTGCCCTGGGCCGCCCGGCTGGTCGAGCGGCACTTCGAGGCGGTGCTGGGACGCCGCGAGGACGCGACCCTGCGCCGGTGGCTGGAGCTGCTGCCGGCGGAGGTGGTGCGCTCCCGGCCGAGGCTGTGCCTGCTCCAAGCCTTCTGGGCGCTCATCGGTAGCCAGGTGGAGGCGGTGGAGCGGCTGCTGGACGCGGCCGAGCGCGCGTTCGCCGACGCCGGTGACGAGCCGTACGAACCGGCCGTTGGCCGGGACGCGAGCCTGGTGGCGAACGTCCCGGCGGCGATCGCTCGCCTGCGGGCCGGCGCCGCCCATCTCCGCGGCGACGCCACCCAGACGATCCGGTTCGCCCGCCGGGCCCTGGCCGAGCTGGACGAGGGCGAATGGATGCTGGAATCCGTCGCCCACTGGAACCTGGTCGCGGCCGACTGGCTGCGCGGCCGGCCGGCGGAGGCCGAACGCGGCTTCCTCTCCGCCATCTCCAGCCTCGCCGCCTGGGCGCGCAACCGGCCAGCTGACCCTGGCCGGATGGGGCTACGACCACCTCGGCCACGCCCAGCGCGCTCAGGGCCGCCTGGACGCGGCGCTGGCGACCTACCAGGAGGCGCTGGAGGTGGTGGCCGGGGAGCCAGGCCAACCGGCCATGCCGGCCGCGGGCGTCGCCCACGTCGGCCTGGCCGAGGTGTGCTACGAACGCGACCAGCTGGACGCCGCCCTCGAGCACGCCATCAAGGGCGTCGCCCTGTCCAGGCAGCTCGGCTGGACCCTGCCGATGGTGGCCGGCCTGACCATCCTGGCCCGGATCCGCCAGGCCCAGGGCGATACGGCCGCCGCCCTGGAGGCCGTCCGGGAGGCCGAGCAGGCCCAGCTCAGCGACGCGGTGGTCGGCCTGCTCAACCCCCTGCCGGCGTTCCGGGCCCGGCTGGCCCTGGCCATCGGGCAGGTCGACGCCGCCGCCCGCTGGATCCAGCGACGCGGGCTCGGAGTGGATGACGAGCCGAGCTACCCGGGCGAGCGCGAGTATCTGGTCCTGGCGCGCGTGCTGCTCGCCAAGCAGGCACCCGAGCAGGCACTCGCCATGCTGGAGCCCTGGACCGCCCTCGCCGCCTCTCAGGGACGGACCGAGAGCAGCATCGAGCTCCTGGCGCTCCAGGCATTGGGCCATGCCGCCCGCAGCGACCAGGAGGCGGCGCTGGCCGCGCTGGCCGAGGCGCTCCGGCTCGGCGCTCCAGAGGGCTACCTGCGGGTGTTCCTGGACGAGGGCGCCCCCATGGCCGCCCTGCTCGGCACGCTCGCCACCAGCCTCGCCCAGGCGCAGACGCTGGCCACCGCCCCCCTGGCCCGCGCCCACCTGAACCGGCTGATCCAAGCCTTCCGGCGGCAAGGCCAGCCCGTTCTGGCCCGCCCCCGACCCGGCGGGGTCATGGCCCCCGGGCTGGTCCGACCCCTCAGCGCCCGCGAGCTGGGGTGCTCAAGCTGCTGGCCGACGGCATGTCCAACCAGGCCATCGCCGAGCAGCTGGTGATCAGCCTGGACACGGTCAAGCGCCACGTCACCCACATGCTGGACAAGCTGGGGGCGGCCAACCGCACCCAGGCCGTCAGCCGCGCCCGCGACCTGGGGCTGCTGGGGTAGGGGGCCAGCCACCCAGGCCAGATCCCACCCCGGTTCCCACCATTGGGCGATCCCGCCCCCCACCCGCTCCCTTACCGTCCGGATCAGCAACGCCACCCCAAGGGAGGCCGACATGACCACAACCGACGACCAGCAGATCCGGACCCTGTTCGACCACCTGCTCCAGGCCTGGACCGACGGGGACGCCCACGCCTACGGCGACTGCTTCACCCCGGACGCCGACTACGTCTCCTACGACGGCACCCGCGCCGCCGGCCGCACGCCCATGGTCGCCAACCACGACCGCCTGTTCCGCGGCGTGCTCGCCGGGTCGGCGCTCGTCGGCGAGGTCGAGTCGATCCGCTACCTGCGCCCCGACGTCGCCATCGTGCACGCCAACGGGTCGGTGCTGATGCCCTGGCGCCGGTCCCTGCCGCGGCGGCGGTTCTCCCGCCAGACCCTGGTCGCGGTCCGGACCCCCGAGGGCTGGCGGTTCGCGGCCCTGCACAACTCCAGGGTCCGGCCCCAGGCCCTGCCCGCACCAGACTCGTTCCCGTCCCGGGCCTCGCAGGCGCTGGCCCGCCTCGCCCGCCGGGTCGGGATCGCCCGACCGGGCACGCCATCACGTCGAGCGGCATCCGCGCGGCTGCCGGGGTGACCCGGCAGGTGCCGTGTCGTGCTGCACGTTGACGCGTCCATCCTGAAGGGTCACACCCTGAGGGGAACACGGAAGCACCGGAGGCGACCGCGGGCGCCGACTACAATGGGCCGACCAGGAACCCGCCCGTCGCCCACGGGCACAAGCGTGCGAGTGCCGATGGCCAAACCGCCGGCGACGACGCCGTTGGGACCCGCCCCACTCGAGCGGGACGTCCTGCTGGCGACCAAGCTGCACATCCCGCGCCGGCGGCCTGGGTTGGTGCCCCGCCCGCGCCTGCTGGAGCAGCTCAACAAGGGGACGGCCTCGGCGCTGACGCTGGTGTGCGCCCCGGCCGGCTTCGGCAAGACGAGCCTGCTGGCCGAGTGGGCCAGGAGCAGCATGGAGCCGGTGGCCTGGCTGTCGCTGGGCGCTGGCGACAGCGACCCGGCCCGGTTCTGGCGCTATGTCGCCGCCGCCCTGGACGGGCTCCGGGATGGCATCGCCAAGCAGGTCGCTGCCCTCCTGCGCGGTCCGCAGCAGCCGCCGCTGGAGGCGGTGCTCACCGTGGTGGTCAACGAGTTGACCGCCCGGCCTGACCAGGTGGTGCTGGTGCTGGACGACTACCACCTGATCGACGCGCCGGCGGTCCACGACAGCCTGGCCATGCTGCTGGAACGCCTGCCGCCGCAGCTGCGGTTGGTGCTGGCCAGCCGCGCCGACCCGCCCCTGCCCCTGGCCCGGCTCAGAGCCAGCGGCCAGCTCAGTGAGCTGCGCCAGCGCGACCTTCGCTTCAGCGCCACCGAGGCCGCCGCCCTGGTGCGGGAGGCGACCGGGCTGGAGCTGCCCGCCGACAGCCTGGCCGCCCTCGAGGCCCGGACCGAGGGCTGGGTGGCCGGGCTGCAGCTGGCCGCCCTGTCCCTCCAGGGCCACGCCGATCCGGCCCGGTTCGTGGCCACCTTCGGCGGCAGCCACCGCCACGTGCTCGACTACCTGACCGAGCAGGTCCTGGCCCGCCAACCCGAGCCGCTGGTGCGGTTCCTGCTGGAGACCTCGGTGCTGGAGCGGCTGTCGGGGCCGCTGTGCGACGCGGTCGCTGGCCGCGACGACAGCCAGCAGCTGCTGGAGCAGATCGAGCGGGCCAACCTGTTCCTCATCCCGCTGGACGACCAGCGCCGGTGGTGGCGCTACCACCACCTGTTCGCCGACCTCCTCCAGGGCCGCCTCCAGCAGCAACAGCCCGGCCGGGCGACCGAGCTCCATCGGGCCGCCGCCGCCTGGTGCGAAGCCCACGGGCTGGCCGACGACGCCATCGGGCACGCCTTGGCCGCCGACGACCCCGCCTTGGCGGCCCGGCTGGTCGAGCGGCACCTGGAAGAGCAGATCCTGCGCCGCAGCGAGGCCGCCACCATGGCCCGCTGGCTCTCGGCCCTGCCCGGCGAGGTCGTCCGCTCCCGGCCTCGGCTGTGTGTCGGTCAGGCGATCGCCGCCCTGCTGCGCGGCCGCGCCGGGGAGGCCGAGTCGCTCCTCGACGCCGCCGAACAGGCAGTCGCCGCCGCCGACGAACCGTACGAGCCGTCGGTCGGCCGGGCCGCCAGCATCCTGGCCAACCTCCCGGCGGTGACCGCGGTCGGCCGGGCCGACCTGGCCCGCCTGCTCGGCGACCCCGAACGGGAGGCCGCCTTTGCCCGGCAGGCTGTCGCCCAGCTGACCGACCAGGACGGGGTGCTGCTGGGGTCGTTCGCGCGTTACCACCTGGCCATAGCCGACTGGCTGGGCGGCCGGCTCGACCAGGGCGAGCGCGGCCTTGGCGAGGTGGTGGCCGAACGGGCCGCCGCCGGCGAGCGCTACCTGGCCGTACGGGCCGGCTACGACCTCGGCCACCTCCAGCAGGCCCAGGGCCACCTCGGCGCGGCCCTGAGCACCTACCAGCACGGGCTCGAGCTGGCCACCGAACCCGGCCGCCCGACCCTGCCCGCCGCCGGCATGGCCCACGTCGGCCTGGCCGAGGTGCTGTACCAACGCGACCAGCTGGACGCCGCCCTCCGGCATGCCACCGAAGGCGTCGCGGCCTGCCGGCAGCTCGCCTATACCCCGCCGCTGGCCGCCGGCCTGGTCACGCTCGCCTGGATCCGCCACGCCCAGGGCGACCAGCGCGGCGCCCTGGACGCCATCGACCAGGCCGAGGGGCTCGCGCTCGACCCGGCCATGGTCGACCTGCTCAACCCGATCCCGGTCCAGCGGGCCCGACTGCTGCTAGCCCATGGCGACCTGGCCGCGGCCCGCCGCGTGACCCGGCAGCGCGGCCTCGACGCCGAGGATCAACCCGACTACCCCCGGGAACACGCCTGGCTGCTCCTGGCCCGGCTGCTGCTCGCTGAGAACGCCCCGGAACGCGCGCTGGAGCTGCTGGGCCGGCTGCACGCCCTGGCGGCGGCGCACGAGCGAGTGGGCAGCATGATCGAGATGCTGGCCCTGCAGACGCTCGGCCAGGCCGCGGTCGGCGATCAGGACGCCGCGCTGGCGGCCCTGATCGAGGCGCTCAGGCTGGCCGCCCCAGAGGGCTACCTGCGGGTCTTCCTCGACGAAGGCGCCCCCATGGCCGGCCTGCTCGGCACCCTCGCCACCAGCCCAGCCAAGGCCCGCGCAGTGGCCACCGCCCCCCTGGCCCGCGCCCACCTGGACCGGCTGATCCAGGCCTTCGCCCGCCACGGCCAGCCGGTCCTGGCCCGCCCCCGACCCGGTGGAGCCATGGCCCCCGGGCTGGTCGAGCCGCTTAGCCCTCGCGAGCTGGAGGTGCTCGTGTTGCTGGCCGACGGCCGCTCCAACCAGGCGATCGCCGACACCCTGGTGATCAGCCTGGACACCGTCAAGCGCCATGTCAGCCACGTGCTGGACAAGCTGGGGGCGGCCAACCGCACCCAGGCCGTCAGCCGCGCCCGCGAGCTGCGGCTGCTGGGATAGTCCCCTGCCCGCCGGCCTTGTCATGCGGGCAGCATCGGCACGCAGGTCAGGGGGCGATACCGGGTTCGCCGCGATTCCCACTCCGGTTCCCACCTTCGGGTGATCCCCGCCGGGCCCCCGGCTCCTAGCGTCCTTGTCGAAGAACGCCGGCATGGGCCGGGCCGACTGATGCCAAGGGCCCAGGTGCGGCGTCGGCCCAGACGAGGACGGAGGCAGCCATGGCCGTGATGATCCGAACCGAGGGCCTGGCCAAACGGTTTGGCGCAACCCAAGCGCTGGACGGTGTCGACCTGGAGGTGCAGTCGGGGACGGTCCTGGGGCTGCTCGGCCCAAACGGGGCCGGCAAGACCACCGCCGTGCGGATCTTGGCCACCCTGCTGGCCCCGAGCGGCGGCCGGGCCCAGGTCGGCGGCTACGACCTGGCGAGCCAGCCCCAGCTCGTCCGCCAGCTGATCGCGCTGACCGGCCAGTACGCCGCCGTGGACGAGAACCTCAGCGGCACCGAGAACCTGTCGATGCTGGGCCGGCTGCTCGGCATGGCCAAGCGGGAGGCCGGTGGGCGCGCGGCTGAGCTGCTGGAGCGCTTCGACCTGGCCGAGGCCGGCAGCCGGACGGTCAAGACCTATTCGGGTGGCATGCGTCGGCGCCTGGACCTGGCCGCCAGTCTGGTCGGCCGGCCGCCGGTGTTGTTCCTGGACGAGCCCACGACCGGCCTGGATCCGCGCAGCCGCAACGGCCTGTGGGGGGTGGTCCGAGAGCTGGTCGCCGAGGAGACCACGGTGCTGTTGACCACCCAGTACATGGAGGAAGCCGACCAGCTCTCCCACCAGATCGCGGTGATCGACCAGGGGCAGGTCATCGCCAAGGGCACCCCAGACGAGCTCAAGGCCAAGATCGGCGGCCAGGTCCTGGAGGTCCGCCCAGCCGACCCAGCCGACGTTGACCGCGCCGCGCAGCTGCTGGCCGAGCTGACCGGCAACGAGGCCACCGTCGACCGCGACATCCGCCAGATCGGCGTGCCCATGCCCGACCCGGCCTGGCTCCCGGTCGCCGTCCGGCGCCTGGATGAGGCCGGCATCACGGTGGTCGACCTGGCCCTGCGCCGGCCCAGCCTGGACGAGGTGTTCCTGGCCCTGACCGGACGCCCCGCCGAGGCGCCACCACCCGAGGACCGACAAGCCACCGAGAGGAGCGCCGCATGAGCATCCAAGCACCCTCCCTGCCCGGCGGCCCGCCGGGCGCGCGCAGCCGGCGAATCGGCCCGGGCGCCGCGTCGCGCCACGCCCTGCTGGTGGCCCGCCGCGACCTGCTCCAGGTCCGTGGCAACCCCCAGCTGCTGATCTTCCTGCTGGTCCAGCCGATCCTGTTCGTGCTGCTGTTCGTCTATGTGTTCGGCGGCGCCATCTCCGGGTCCAGCCGCCAGTACGTCCAGTACGTGATCCCCGGCATCATCGTCCAGACAGTCACCTTCGCCACCGCCGTCACCGGCATCGGGCTCAACGAGGACCTCGCCAAGGGCATCATCGACCGGTTCCGGTCGCTGCCCATCGCCCGCTCGGCCGTCCTGGCCGGCCGCATCCTGGCCGACGCCGTCCGCCTCGTGGCCAGCCTGGCGGTGATCCTGGGCGTCGGCATGCTGCTCGGCTTCCGCATCACCAGCAGTCCACCGGTCGCCCTGGGCGGGCTCCTGCTGATCATCGCCTTCGGCATGGCCCTGTCATGGCTGGCCGCCCTGATCGGGCTGTCGGTCCGCAACCCCGAGACCGCCCAGTCGGCCGGGTTCATCTGGATGTTCCCGCTCATCTTCGCCAGCTCGGTGTTCGCCCCACCGGAGACGATGCCGGGCTGGCTCCAGCCCTTCGTCGACGTCAACCCGATCACCGTCGCCACCGACGCGCTCCGCGGCATGCTGGCCGGCGGCCCGGTGCTCGACCCGGCGATCAAGACCCTGGCCTGGACGGCCGCCCTCACGGTGGTGTTCGCGCCCCTGGCCATCCGCCGCTACCGCCGGCTCTCCTGAACCGCATCGGGCGAAGCCCGGGGCGCCGCGACGAACACGCCGGCGCGGGCGGCGGCCAGGGTGACGGCCGCGGCCAGGTCGGCGGCCTCGGCGGTCGGTGGCTCGGCCAGGACCAGGAGCCGGTAGTACAGGGGGGCGCCGACGTGCCGGATCACCTCGAGGGCGTCGGTCCCGGGGGGGAGCTGGCCGCGTTCGATGGCCCGCTCGACCATGGGGAGGACCAGGGTCGAGCGGGCCAGCCAGAAGCGGTGGCGCAGGTGCCGGACCTGGGGGCTGTCACCGGCGCCGTTGAAGAGGGCGCGGATGACCGCGCCGCTGGCCGGGGCGGTGAGGGTGGTGACGATCGAGCGGGCCCACCGTCGCAGGTCCTCGTCGACCTGGCCGGTGTCGGGGACCTCGGCCTGGCCGGCGCCGAAGGCCTCGACCGCGTCGACCAGCAGCCCGTTCTTGCCACCCCAGCGCCGGTACAGGGTGGTCTTGTTGACGCCGGCCCGGGCGGCGACGGCCTCGACGGTCAGCTCGGCGTAGCCGTGCTCGGCGAGCTCGGCCACGGTCGCGTCCAGCACCGCCGCCCGCACGCGGGCGGTGCGCCCGCCGGGGCGGGCCCTGGCGGTGTCGGCCATCTCCTCCCCTCGGGTGACGTGCGGCGGCTCCGAACTAATGCTACACCAGTTGCGTTAGAGGGAAGACCGTCCGGACTGAGGAGGCGTCCATGGAGTCGCTGCCGCCGGCCCGGCCGGGTACCTCCCTGCGGGTGCTGGCCACCACCGACCTGGCCGGGACGCTGATCCCGCCGTCGACCAGCTACGGCCAGGGCGGCACCTGCGCCGGGGTGGTCGAGCTGCTGGAGCGGGAGCGGGACCGGCAGCCGACCGTCTGGCTGGACGCCGGCGACTTCACCGTCGGGCCGACCTACCCGCTGCTCGGGGAGCGGGCCTGGGCCGACATGGCCGTGCTGCCGATCGCCGCCGCGGCCGCCGGCAACCACGAGTTCGACGACGGCGTGCCCGCCCTGCTGGCCGCGGCCCGCCTGCTCCCGTATCCGCTGCTGTGCGCCAACGTGGACGTGGGCCTGCCGGCATCGGCGATGGTCGACACCGGGGCCGGCCCCCTGGGCGTGATCGGGCTCACCCACCCCCACGTCCACCGGTTGACGCAGGCCCCACCGCCGGCCGGCGACTGGCCCGAGCGGGTCGGCCCGCTCGCCCGGGAGCTCCGCGCCCAGGGCGCCCGCTGGGTGGTCGCGATCCTCCACGACGGCGTGGACTGGTGGCCCAACCCCGACCCCGGCGGCCCCTCGACCCGGTCACGCTCCGAGCGGCTGGCCGCCCTGGCCGCGCCCTGGGCCGGCCAGGTCGACCTGGTCATCGGCGGCCACGTGCCCGATGCCTGGGTGGGCGAGCTGGCCGGGACCCCGGCCGGGCACGCGCACGTGTTCGCGGCCTCGGTGGTGGTCCTCGACCTGCCCGGCCGGGACGGGGCCCGGCCGGTGGCGCGGGGCTGGTTCCCGGTGCCGGCGGTCCGGCCGGCCCGCCGGACGCCGGCCACCGACGCCCTGGAGGCCGCCGCCGCCAACGTCGTCGCCGAGAGCCGGCACACCTGGCTCAGCCGCACCGGGGCCGAGCGGTACCTTCCCGACCTGATCGCCGAGGCCCTGCGCCAGGCCGCGGGCGCTGGGGCCGGCATGGTCCTGGCCGCCCAGCACCTGACCCAGGGGTCGCTGGACGGCGTCACCGCCGCGCTCCGGGCCGGGCCGGTCACCGAGCTCGACCTGATGTGGCTGTTCGCGCTGGCCGACGACCGCCCGGCGACCGTCGAGCTGCGCCGGGGCGAGCTCGCGGCCGCGGTCGCCCGCCACGACGCGATCGCCGACCCGGGCGCCCGCGACAGCGACCGGGTGTGGTGGAACTGGTCCCGCATGCGGGCCGGGGTGAGCGTCGGGACCCGGGAACCGGAGGCGGTCGCGGTCATGCCCTGGGTCGTGCCCCGCCTGGGCGAGCTGCTGGGACGCGACCTGGTGAGCGAGCCCGCGGCCACCGGGGCGCGGGAGGCGCTCATCCGGGTCCTCAGCTAGCCGCCTGGCCGAGGAAGGTCGCCCGGAGCAGGGCGGCCAGATGGGTCCGGTAGCGCCGGGGGGACCAGCCGCGGTCGACCAGCAGCTCCTCGAGCAGGTCGAAGGACATCAGCGCCCAGAGCATGTCGGTGGTCGTCCGGACCGTCCAGGGCGGGGCCAGCCGCCGCTCGGCGGCCAGCCGGGTGGCCAGGCGGCGGCAGCAGGCGAGCTGGTCGGCCATGACCAGCTCCCAGTGCCGGGCCGCGTCGGGGTCGGTGCGGCGCACCCGCTCGACGGCGCGGGCGACGGCCAGGATGCGGGGGTGGAACCGGGCCAGGTGCCGGGCCCACTCCTCAAGGGCGGCGGCGGCGTCGGGCGCCCGCCAGACCGGCTCGAGGGAGGCGGTCAGGCCCTCCTGCTCGCTGACGTAGCCGAACAGGGCGGTGAGCAGCTCGGTCCGCGAGGCGAAGTGGAGGTAGACGGCGCGCCGGGAGACGCCGGCCCGCTCGGCGACCGCGGCCATGGTCAGCGACTCGGCGCCGTGCTCCTCGAGGAGCGCCCGGGCGGCGGCCAGGAGGGCGGCGCGGGTGCGCCGGCTGCGGGCGTTCCGTGGTTCCGCGATCGCCTCGTGCATGGCCGTCCCTTGCGCGAAACTTCTCACTGTGTGTAGCCTACATGGTGCACACAGTGTAACGTTCGGAGGACTTCCGATGGGCCCGTTCACCGAGGCCGAGCTGGCCTACCTGCAGGGCGAACGCCGGCTGGCCCGCCTGGCCACCGTCGGCCCGGACGGCATGCCCCACATCAGCCCGGTCGGCATGTGGAGCGTCGACCCCGACAGCGGGATCGTCGAGGTCACCGGCCGGAACTTCGCCGCGACCAAGAAGTTCCGCGACGTCGCCCGCAGCCCCCGGGCCGCGATCGTGGTCGACGACGTGCTGCCGCCCTGGCAGCCCCGAGGGGTGGAGATCCGCGGCCGCGCCGAGGCGCTCGGCGGCCCCAGGCCGCACATCCGCATCCACCCCGGGCGGATCGTCGGCTGGGGCCTCGACGACGCCGGCCGCCACGCCCGCAGTGTCGCCCCGGCCGACGCGGAGGCCTGAGCGGCCCGGCCGGGTGGCGCCTGTTGGCCGGGCCGACCGCTCCTGTAGTGTCGTGCCTTGCTCTGGTTGTTCTTGATCAGGGAGCAGGGTGTGGCGCGGGTCGAGCGGTGGGTGCCGGGGCTGCGGCTGCTGCGGGAGTACCAGCGGTCCTGGCTGGGCAGTGATCTGGTGGCCGGGCTGGTGCTGACGGCGCTGCTGGTGCCGGTGGGGATGGGGTACGCCCAGGCGGCCGGGCTGCCGCCGATCACCGGGCTGTACGCCACCATCGTGCCCCTGGTCGCCTACGCCGCCTTCGGGCCGTCGCGGGTGATGGTGCTCGGGCCCGACTCCTCGCTGGCGGCGGTGATCGCAGCCGTGATCCTGCCCCTTGGCGGCGAACACCCGGAGACGGCGGTCGCCCTGGCCGGGGCCCTGGCCGTCCTCACCGGGCTGATCATCCTGGTCGCCGGCATGGCCAAGCTCGGGTTCGTGACCGAGCTGCTGTCGCGGCCGGTGCAGCTCGGCTACCTGTACGGGATCGCCGTCACCATCCTGGTCGGGCAGCTCCCCAGGCTGTGCGGGTTCTCGATCGAGGGCCGGGGCCTGCTCCCCGAGATCCGCGACTTCGCCCAGGGGGTGGCCGACGGGCAGGTGAACCGGGCCGCCCTGGCCGTCGGGGTGACCGGCATCGCCGTCATCCTGGTCCTGAAGCGGTTCCGGCGGACGGTCCCCGGGGTGGCGGTGGCCGTGCTCGTCGGGATCGCCGCCGTGGCCATCCTCGACCTCGACGCCGAGGGTGTGCGGGTCCTCGGCGTGCTGCCCCAGGGCCTCCCGACCTTCGCCTTCCCGGCCGTCGAGCTGGCCGACCTGGGGGCGCTGTTCGGCGGCGCCCTCGGCATCGCCCTGGTCGCGGTGGCCGACACCACCGTGCTGTCGCAGTCCCTGGCCGCCCAGCGCGAGGAGGCGGTCGACCCCAACCAGGAGCTCCGGGCCCTGGGCGCGGCCAACCTGGCCGCCGGCGTCTTCCAGGGCTTCGCCATCTCCAGCAGCGCCTCCCGGACCCCGGTGGCCGTGGCCGCCGGCGCCCGCTCCCAGCTCACCCCGCTGGTCGGCGCCCTGGCCATCGCCCTGCTGCTGGTGGCCGCCCCCGGCCTCCTGCGCGACCTGCCCCTGCCGATCCTGGCCGCGGTCGTCATCACCGCCGCTCTGGGGCTGATCGACGCGCCCGCCGTCCGGCGCCTGTACAAGGTCCGGCGCTCCGAGTTCGTCCTCTGGCTGGCCGCCTTCGGAGGCGTCGCCCTGCTCGGGGTGCTGCGCGGCATCTTCGTGGCCATCGTGCTGTCACTGGGCGACTTCGTCCGCCGGGCCTGGCGGCCGCACGACGCCGTCCTGGGCCGGGAGGACGAGCTCAAGGGCTACCACGACATCGACCGCCACCCGAACGCCCGCCTCATCCCCGGCCTGCTCCTCTACCGCTTCGACGCGCCCCTGTTCTTCGCCAACGCCGGCTACTTCCGGCGCCGGGTCCGCCGCCTGGTCGCCGAGGCCACCCACCCCGTCCGCTGGGTGGTGGTGGCCGCCGAGCCCATCACCGACATCGACACCACCGCCGCCGACACCCTCCGCCAGGTCCTCGAGGAGCTGCGCCAGCAGCAGGTGACCCTGGCCTTCGCCGAGCTCAAGGGCCCGGTCAAGGACCGGCTGGAGCGCTACGGCCTCTATGACGCCGTCGGCCCCGACCGGTTCTTCCCGACCGTCGGCACCGCGGTCGACGGCTACGTCGAGGCCACCGGCACGGCCTGGGTCGACTGGGAGGAGCGCCGCGCCCCGGCCCCGCCCGGCTAGGCCGCCCGTTTGGCCGCCTGGGGCCGAGGTAGCCGGGGGGCATGGGCGAGCCGAACCCCGGTTCCGGATGTGGGCCCCCGATGCCCCCGGGGACGGGGCTGGTGATCGTCAGCTCCTTCTTCCACCGCGACGAGCGGGCCCTGCCGTATGCCGACCGCTTCGAGCCCGAGATCTGGCTGGACGGCCGCGCCCAGGACGACTGGTCGCTGATCCCCTTCAGCGGCGGGCCCGCGACCCGTCCCGGCTCGACCCGGACCGGGTGGGTGGCCAGCTGCCCCGGACCCTCAACCACGTCACCCTCAGGATGGGGGTTTCCCGGTCGCCAGCCGGGTTAGCGACCTGACCAGCCCACCGGCCGCCACCGAACGGAGCGCCACATGCCTGAGCAGGACAACGAGCAGCTGCAGCCACCCCAGCGCCAGTCGCAGCCGGGGATCGAGCGGGAGATGGTCCCCGAGCCGGACGCCACCCGGCCCCAGCACCAGGGGAGCGGCAAGCTGGCCGGCAAGGTGGCCCTGATCACCGGCGGCGACAGCGGCATCGGCCGGGCGGTGGCCGTGCTGTTCGCCCGCGAGGGCGCCGACGTGGCCATCGGGCACCTGGCCGAGGAGGAGACCGACGCCAACGAGACGGTCAAGCTCGTCGAGGCCGAGGGCCGGCGCTGCCTGACCCTGCCCGGGGACGTCGGTAACGAGCCCTTCTGCCAGGAGGCGGTGGCCCAGACCGTGCGCGAGCTCGGGCGGCTGGACGTGCTCGTCAACAACGCCGCCGAGCAGCACACCGCCGAGAGCATCACCGAGATCACCGCCGAGCAGCTGGAGCGGACCTTCCGCACCAACATCTTCGGCATGTTCTTCATGACCAAGGCCGCCCTGCCCCACCTCGGCGAGGGCTCGGCCATCGTCAACACCACCTCGGTCACCGCCTACCAGGGCAACCCCACCCTGCTCGACTACTCCTCGACCAAGGGGGCCATCGTCGCCTTCACCCGCAGCCTCTCCCAGGCCCTGGTCGGCCAGGGGATCCGGGTCAACGCCGTCGCCCCGGGCCCGATCTGGACCCCGCTCATCCCGGCGACCATGCCCGAGGAGAAGGTGGCCTCCTTCGGCAAGGACGTCCCCATGGGCCGGCCCGGCCAGCCCGAGGAGGTCGCCCCCTGCTACCTGTTCCTGGCCAGCGACGACTCCTCCTACATAGCCGGGCAGGTGCTGCACCCCAACGGCGGCAACGTCGTCAACGGCTGAGGGGAGGGCGGCGATGCCCGGCCTCAAGCCGGTGGGGGAGCAGGTGGTCGTGGTCATGGGCGCCACCAGCGGCATCGGCCGGGCCGCGGCCAGGCGCTTCGCGGCCAAGGGGGCCAAGCTGGTGGTCTCGGCCCGGAACGAGGTCGCCCTGGCCGCGCTGGCCGCCGAGCTCGAGGCCGCCGGCGGGCAGGTCGTGGCCGTGCCCGCCGAGGTGACCGACGTCGAGCAGGTCAGGGCGGTCGCGGAGGCGGCCGTGGCCGCCTACGGGCGGCTCGACACCTGGGTGCACCTGCCGGCGGCGTCGGTGTACGCCCGCTTCGACGAGCACACCCCCGAGGAGTTCCGCCGCGTCCTTGAGGTCACCCTCCTCGGGCAGGTCCACGGGGCCATGGCCGCGCTGCCCCACCTCAAGCGGGAGGGCCGCGGCGCCCTGGTCCACGTCACCAGCGCCATCGCCCGCCGGTCGGTGCCGCTGCAGAGCTCGTACGCGGCGGCCAAGCGTGGCACCGAGGGGTTCCTGGAGGCCCTGCGGACCGAGCTGCGCCACGACGGCGTCGGGGTCAGGGTCACCAACGTCATGCCGGCCTCGGTCAACACCCCGTTCTTCGACAAGGCCCGGACCCGGCTCGGGGTCAAGCCGATGGGGCCGCCGCCGTTCTACCAGCCCTCGGTGGTGGCCCGGGCGCTGGTCCACGCGGCCGAGCACGGCCCCCGCGACCTGGTCGTGGGCGGCGCCGCCCGGGCCCTGCTGGCCGGTCAGCGGCTGTCGCCGCGGGCCATGGATCTGCTGCTGGCCAGGGCCGGGTTCGCGATGCAGCGCTCCCGCCAGCCCCCGCCGGCCCGCGACGCCCTGTTCGAGCCGGCGGGGCCGCACCAGGAGACAGGCAGCTTCGGCCACCTGGCCTTCCGCCACAGCGCCTACACCTGGGCGGCCACCCACCGGACGGCCTCGGCGGCGCTGGCCGTCGCCGGCGCCGCCGGGATCGCGGCCGCGGTCAGGCGGAGGGCCGGAACACCGCCCGGACGCAGCCGTCCTTCTTGTTCTTGAACAGGTCGTAGCCGCGGGCGCCCTCGTCCAGCGGCATCGGGTGGGTCGCGAGGTGGGCGGTCTTGAGCTCGCCGCTGGCCATCCGCTCCAGCAGCATCGGGATGTAGCGCTCGCCGTGCTGCTGGGCCCCGCGCATGGTAAGGCCCTTGTTCATGAACGCCCCCATCGGCATCTTGTCCGTCAGGCCGGCGAACACCCCGAGAACGAACACGCTGCCGCCCTTGCGGCAGCACAGGATGGCCTGCCGCAGGGCGTGGGGCCGGTCGGTCTCCAGCCGCAGCTGCTGCTTGACCTGCTCGTAGCGGTACTGCGGCCCCGGGGTGTGGGCCTCCATGCCGATGGCCTCGATGCAGACGTCGGGACCGCGCCCGGCGCTGCGCTCCCGCAGCTCGCCGTCGACGTCGCCGCGCTCGTAGTTGATGACCTCGGCCCCGAGCTCGCGCTCGGCCATCTCGAGCCGGTAGTCGAAGCGGTCGATGAGGATCACCCGATCGGCCCCGAGCAGCTGGGCCGCCCGGGCCGCCATCTGGCCGACCGCCCCGCAGCCCCAGACGGCGACCACGTCCCCTGGCTTCACCCCGCCCATGTCGGCGCCCATCCAGCCCGTCGGGACCGAGTCGGAGGCGAACAGCGCCGTCATGTCGTCGACCTCGTCGGGGATCGCGAACGCGACCTGGTCGGCGTACGGGATGCGGATGTACTCGGCGTGGCTGCCCTTGAACCCGCCCATGGCGTGGGAGTAGCCGAAGATCCCGGCCGAGGGGTAGCCCCACATGCTCTCGGTGATGGCCGGGTTGGTGTTGGTGTTGTCGCACAGCGAGAACAGGCCCTGCTCGCAGTACTGGCAGCGGCCGCAGGCGATGATCGAGCACACCACCACCCGGTCGCCGACCTGGTGGCGGCGGACGTCCGGGCCGACCTCGACGATCTCGCCCATGAACTCGTGGCCGATGACGTCCCCGGTCCGCATGAAGGGGATGTAGCCGCTCAGCTGGTGCAGGTCCGAGCCGCAGACCGAGCTGAGGTTGACCTTGAGGATCGCGTCCTGGCGGTTGAGGATCCGCGGGTCGGGCACGGTCGTGACCGAGACCTCGTTCACGCCCTCCCAGATCATTGCCTTCACAGTCGTCCCTCCCCTCCGGCCCGGCGGGTGGCCAGCTCCAGCGGCAGGTTGCGCAGTGTCCGCCTGGTGGTCGTCGGCCGGTCGGCCTGGAGGATCTCGCCCGTCTCCAGCAGCTGCTTGGCCTGGCGCAGGGCGGAACGAAGGTCCTGGCGGGGGTCCCTGCCGGCGGGGGGGGGGG
>DATABK010000704.1:0-4401 GCA_036259695.1 Actinomycetes bacterium
GGAGGAGCGCGGCCAGGGGCCGGCGGAGGGGGAGCGGTGAGCGGGCCCGGAGCCCCGATGGGCCCGGAGGGGTTCGGGGAACCCCAGGGGGGTGCCCCGATGGACCAGGACGTGTTCGCGGCCATGGCCGCCGCCCGCCGCGACGGGCGCACGGTGGTCCTGGGCACCACCGTCAGGACCGAGGGCGACCCGCCGTCGGCCCCGGGCAACCGGGCCCTGTTCGGGCCCGACGGGGCCCTGCTGGCCGGCACCATCGGCTGCAACGGCCTTGACCGCAAGGCCGGCCGGGACGGGGCCGGGCTGCTGGCGGCGGGGGAGCGGTCGGGGATGCGGGCCTACACCAGCTTCGAGGGCGAGCCCGGCGAGGGCGTGGTCGAGGTGTTCCTGGAGGCCTTCGCCGGCCCTCCCCGCCTGGTCGTGGGGGGCGCCGGGCCGGTGGCCGACGCCCTGGCGGCCATCGGCGGGATCGTCGGCCTGGCCGTGCGGGCCGAGCCGCCCGGCTCGGCCGCCTTCGAGGAGGCCACCCAGGGCCTCGGCCCGGGCGACGCGGTGGTGTTCGTCGACCACGACGACCCGGCCCTGGTGCCGGCGCTGACCGGCCTGCTCGACGGCCGGGCCGGCTACCTCGGGGTGATGGGCAGCCGCCGCCACACCCCGGGGTTCGTGGCCCGGCTGCGCGAGGCCGGGGCCGACCTCAGCCGGCTGCACAGCCCGACCGGCCTCGACCTGGGCGCCCGCCGGCCACCCGAGATCGCCCTGTCGATCCTGGCCGAGGTGATGGCCGTGACCAACGCCCGCCCGGGCGGCAGCCTCAGCATCGTGGGTGGGGCAGAGGAAAGCCCCGAGTAGGCCTCGGGCGCAGGGCCCGCGGTTCTCCTCGGGGCCTTCCATCCCCCGAACGGCACCTCCATCACCGGACCCGCCTCGGGAGACGGGCCGGCTCACGTCCCAGTCACGGGAAGAGACCAGGACGCACGGCCCGGCGTGACCGCCAGGCCTACCGTTCAACAGCACGGTGACAAACAACAGGCCACCGTGCCGTCGATCCGGACTCTGCCAGACCGCCCGGTTTCGGTCAATCCCCATGTTCGACCCCCTTTTGTCGATATCCTGCGCCGTGCCATTCGGCCGGTCGCCGCTGCCGTCGGCACCCTGTTCACCGTCCGAGCGGCCGCGCGACCACGCCTGCCCGTCGGCCTCGGGCACCGGCGCGGCGGCCGTACCGCGGCTGGACTGGGCGAGCTGCGCGAGGCTTCGAGACCTTCCAGTGCGCCACCGGCCGCGGCGACCATGCCCGGCGGCACTTCAGCGCTGCCGCGGGGCTGAGCCGCCGGGGACCCTGTCCCTTCCCGGGGGTAGGCTGACCCCATGCCTCGCCTCGTGAAGGACGGGTCGCTGGAGGTCGGTGGGCGCACCGTCCAGGTGTCCAGCGTCGGCAAGCCGTTCTTCCCCGACGCCGGGCTGAAGAAGGGCGACCTGCTCGCCTACTACCGCGACGTGGCCGAGGTCATGCTCCCGCACCTGGCCGGGCGGCCCCTCAACCTGCAGCGGTTCCCCAACGGGGTCAACGGCAAGGGGTTCTGGCAGCAGGGCGCCTCCGAGCACTTCCCGGACTGGGTCCGCACCGTCACCGTCGAGCGCCGGGGCCGGGGCGGGACCGTCGACCACGTGGTCTGCGAGGACGCGGCCACCATCGTCTACCTGGCCAACCTGGCCACGGTGACGTTCCATGCCTGGACTTCGACGGTCGAGCACCTGGCCCGGCCCGACCTGCTCATCATCGACCTCGACCCCGACCCCGACCAGGAGCTCGAGGTGGTCCGGGGGGCGGCCCGGGCGGTCAGGCGGGCCTGCGAGGAGGTCGGCCTGACCCCCTTCGTGCAGACCTCCGGGTCCAGGGGCTACCACGTGGTCATGCCCCTGCGCCCCGGGCCCGACGTCGAGGTGGTCAGGAACCTCGCCGACGAGCTGGCCCTGCTGGTCGCGGCCCGCGACCCGGACCGGCTCAGCGTCGAGTGGCGCAAGGCCAGCCGGCAGGGCCGGCTGCTGCTCGATACCGCCCGCAACGGCTACGCCCAGACGGTCGTCGCCCCCTACTCGGTCCGGCCCAAGCCGGAGGCGCCGGTGGCCACCCCGATCGACTGGTCGGAGCTGGGCCGGGTCGAGCCCCGCACCTACACCATGGCCAACCTGCGCCGCCGCCTGGCCCGCAAGCCCGACCCGTGGGCCGGCATGGCCGCCCAGGCGGCCGACTTCGAACCGGCCCGGGCCCGGCTGGACGAGCTGCTCAGCGAGGCCGGGGGCCGCCGAACCTAGCCGTCGCCCAGGCGCCGGTACCGTGGGATCAGGTGTTGGCGGAGGAGGTGAGCCGGACGGCAGCCGGACCGGGTCGGGCCCCGGCCGCCCTGGCCGTGCTCCTGCTGATCCTGGCCGGGGCCGGCTGCCGCCACCAGCCGGCGCCCGAACCGGCAGCGCCGCCGCAGGCGACCGGCGGGGCCGACCCGGCGAGCTTCCGCGTGCTGGTGTTCACCAGGACGGCCGGCTTTCGTCACCGCTCGATCTCCGACGGGGTCGCGGCGATCCGGCGGCTCGGGCGCAGCCACGGGTTCGCTGTCGACGACAGCGCCGACCCCGTCCGCATCGGCCAGGGACTGGACGGCTACCAGGCGGTGGTGTTCCTGTCGACGACCGGAGAGCTGCTTAACCCCGACCAGCAGGCCGCCCTGCGGCGCCACCTCCAGGGCGGGGGCGGCTGGGTCGGCGTGCACGCGGCCGCCGATGCCGAGTACGACTGGACCTGGTACGGCGGACTGGTCGGCGCCTGGTTCCGGCACCACCCGCCCGTCCAGCGGGCAACCGTCCGTCCCGCTCCCGGCGCCGCCGCCCTGGCCGGGAACCTGCCGGCCCGTTGGCAACGCACCGACGAGTGGTACGACTTCGCCGCCAACCCGCGCGGCCGGGTCCGGGTGCTCGCCACCGTCGACGAGTCGACCTACACCGGCGGCCGGATGGGGACCGACCACCCGATCGCCTGGTGCCACGAGTACGACGGCGGCCGCGCCTGGTACACCGCCATGGGCCACACCAGCGAGAGCTTCCACGAGCCCCGCTTCCTGGCCCACCTGCTGGCCGGCATCAGCTATGCCGCCGGGCAGACCGCGACCCGCTGCGATCCCAGCTCCTAGACGAGCGCACCGGTCGGTATCCGGGCCAGCCAGGCTGGGTGTTTGGGCCCCCAGGCGCTTACCGGGCACGGTGGGTTGGGACGTACGGCCAAGGGGCTTACCTGGCACGGCGGGTCGGGGTCGTTGCGGGCCCATGCAGGTGCCGGGCGCGGTGGTCGAGGAGACGTGGGCGCCATGCACTCGCCTGAGCACGGTGGCCAAGGTGGCTGCCGCGCCTTCCGCCGGTTAGGCGGCGGGAGGAGGTCGTCGGGCGCCAGGATGTCGCCGAGACGGTGGGGTGGTGGTCACCCGCCCGTCGGGCTCGCGGGCCAGCTGCCAGCGGCCTTCGTGGATGGCTCGGTGGTGGGCTCGGCACACCCGGATCAGGTTGGTCAGGTCGGTGGGGCTGCCGTCCCGCCAGTGCCAGCGATGGTGGGCGTGGCACCAGCCCAGGCGGCTGCAGCCGGGGACCACCCAGCCGCGGTCGCGGATGGCCAGGGCGCTGGGTTGGGCGGGGGCTACGACCCGGGTGGTCCGCCCCGACGTCCAGGGGCTGGGTGGGGGCGCCGCCCAGGGTCGGGGGGAGCAGGGCCATGACGGCCCGTCGCTGTGGCGTCGGCCCGCCCGGTGCTGCGGTCCCATTCGGGTCGTGGGCGGCTGGCCCGGTCTGGGGGCTCGGGCCGCAGCCGGGATGGGGCTGGCCGTCGGGATCGGCGGTGCGGTCGCCCTGGCCGTCGGGATCGGCGGTGCGGTCGCCCGGGCCGCTGGGCTGGCCGTCGGGCTGGCCGGTGGGCTGCTGGCCGGTGGACGCTGGTTGGGTGGGCCGGTGGGGTGGCGGGTGACCAGGACCCGGGTCACCGTGCCGTCACAGGCCAGCCGCCGGCATGCCTGGAGCTCTAGCGGCCCCAGCCCGCCCAGGTCCCCACCCAGGCTGCCCAAGTGGCCGAGGAGGCTGTCCAGGTCCACGGTGACGGTCAGCTGGGGGCGGACCCACCGGCGGCCTGGGGGAGCCGGCCCCCTTCCAGGGCCCGGCGGGCCAGTTCGGTGAGGGCGTCGGCGGTGCGTTGGCTGCCGCTGCGACCATCGGTGGCGTCGGCCGGGCGGGCCAGGGGTTCCAGGGCGGCCAGCACCTGGCCGGCCTCGGCCTCCAACAACCCGTCGATGGCCACTAGCTGGTCAACGGTTGGGGTCAGCCACACCCACGCCGCTGATGGCGCCGCTGGGCGCCGCATCGGCG
>DATABK010000705.1:0-2905 GCA_036259695.1 Actinomycetes bacterium
CGGCCGACGGGGCCGAGGGAGCCGGCCGGACGGAGGCGGCGGAGCGGCCGGAGCAGCCGGCCCTGTCCGCCGCGGCCGACGGCTCGGCCGGGCCCGTGGCCGCCACCGACGGGTCAGGGGACGCCGCCACCACCCAGCCGACACCGGCCGACGACCCGAACGCCACCACCCAGCCGGCCACGCCGGCGACCCAGGGCGCGGCAGGGTCGGCAAAGGGCGAAGGCGGGTCGAGCAGCCAGGACGCCACCCAGCGCCTCGAGCCGGTGGGCAACAGCGGCGCCAAGTCCCGCTCCTCCAAGCCCGGCGCCAAGGAGGGCAAGGGCCGGCCCTAGGCCGTCCCCGCACCCGGGAGTTCCGACGCCACCGGGGCCGGGGCGGCCCCACCTACAATGGCCGGGGATTCCGGTTGGGCCTGGGAGGGGTCATGGAGCGGCGTTCGGTGGTGGTTGTGGGCGCGAAGCGGACCCCGATGGGGCGGTTCCTGGGGGCGTTCGCGGACGTGCCGGCGGTTGATCTTGGGATCGTTGCGGCGCGGGCGGCGCTCGATGCCGCCGCGGTCGACCCCGGGCAGGTGGACGAGACGGTGGCCGGGCATGGGCGGCAGGCGGGGAACGGGCCCAACCCCGGGCGGCAGGTGTCGATCCGGGCTGGGGTGCCGGAGACGGTGCCGGCGTACACGGTCAACAAGGCCTGCGGGTCGAGTGCCAAGGCGCTGACGTTGGCCGCGGGGTCGATCATGCTCGGGGAGATCGACACCGCGCTGGTCGTGGGGATGGAGAACATGACCCGCACCCCGTACCTGCTGCGGGGGATGCGGGGTGGCCACCGGATGGGTTCGGCGGTGATCGAGGACGGCATGTCCTCGGACGGGTTCATGGACCCACTGGCCGGAGAGGCCATGGGTGAGACGGCCGAGAACCTGGCCGAGCGGTACGACGTGAGCCGGGAGGAGCAGGACGCGTTCGCGCTCCAGTCGCAGCGCCGGGCGGGTGAGGCGTGGGAGTCCGGCCGCTTCGCCGACGAGGTCGTTCCCGTCGACACCTTCGACGCCAGGCGGCGGACGGTCACCGTCGAGCGCGACGAGCACCCCCGGGCGGACACCACGCTGGAGGCGCTGGCCAAGCTCAAGCCGGTGTTCCGGAAGCCGGGGACGGTCACCGCCGGCAACTCCTCGGGGATCTGCGACGGGGCGGCCGCCCTGGTCGTGATGGCCGAGGAGGCGGCCTGGTCCCAGGGGCTGCGCCCGCTGGCCAGGGTGGTCGGCTGGGCCAGTGCCGGGGTCGACCCGCGCATCATGGGCTGGGGCGTGGTCCCGGCCACCCAGAAGCTGCTGGGCAAGCTGGGCTGGGCCCTGCCCGAGATCGACGTGGTCGAGGTCAACGAGGCGTTCGCGGCCCAGGTGCTGGCCTGCGACCGCGAGCTCAAGTTCGACTGGGACCGGACCAACGTCAACGGCGGCGCCATCGCTCTCGGCCACCCGATCGGCATGACCGGCGCCCGCATCATCGGGACCGTCGTCCACCAGCTCCAGCGCCAGGGGGCCAGGCGTGGCCTGGCCACCCTCTGCATCTCCGGCGGCCAGGGCATGGCCGTCGCCCTGGAGCGGGTCGACGCCTGACCCACCGTCCACCGGGGAAGGCCGGTCTCACGGGAGCGACCGGCCGGGCACCGAACGGCCGTAACGGGCCCGTCACGGCTGGCCGCCAGACTGGCCCCAACCACTACCCCATCAGCGGCCAGGCTGGACCCGACCGCTAGCCCGCCCTGGCCGGAGGGAGGGCTGCGTGCCGACCGAATCGCCGGCTTCCCAGCGGGACCGACCCGACCCCAAGGGCCACCCAGGTCGCCCGGCGGGCCCGGCGGCGCCAGGGCCGGGCCCGCCCGTCAACGCCTGGGCGCTCGCCTGGGCGCTGTGGGCCCTGGTCATGGTCGGGTTCCTGGTCACCTTGTGGCTGGACTCGCTGCTGCGCCGGGCTGGGCGGCCCGACCTGGTCTCGATCAGTGGCGACGCCGTTCCCTACCTGCTGGCGATGGGAAGTGCGGCCACGGTCGGGGCGGTGCTGGCCGGGCGGCGGCCTCGCCATCCGGTGGGGTGGCTGCTGCTGGGCATCGGGGTGTCGGTGATCGCGCTCGGGGTGGGGGACGCCTACGCCCCCTACGGGCTGCTGGCGCGACCCGGGTCGCTTCCCGGGGCTGTCTGGGCGGCCATCTACGTGGACGTCAGCTGGGTGGTGCTGTCGACCCTGCTCGGGTTCGTGCTGCTGCTGACGCCGACCGGGTCGCTGCCGTCGCCTCGCTGGCGCTGGGGGGCGTGGCGGGTCGGGGGCGCGGCGGTCCTGGCGGCGACGCTGCATACCCACCCGCTCGACCCGCCGTACCAGGCGGTGGCGATCCCGCTGCTGGTCGAGGACGGGCCGCTGGCCGCCGTGGCCAGGCTGGCCGACACGGTCAGCCTGGTCGCCCTGCTGGCGGCGGCGGCGTCACTGGTGGCCCGGTTCCGGCGCGCTCGCGGGATCGAGCGCCTCCAGCTCCGTTGGGTGGCCGCGGCCGCCGCCACGGCGGGACTGCTGGTCGCGGTCATCCTGGTCAGCTGGCTGACCGTCGGGTCGGCGGCCCAGCCGCTCTGGGGCTGGGCGACCGGGATCTACCTGGCCCTGCTGCCACTCTCGACCGGCGCCGCCATCCTGCGCTACCGGCTGTACGACCTGGACCGGATCATCAGCCGCACCCTGGCCTACGGGCTCCTCACCCTCCTGCTGGGCCTCGGCTACGCCGGCGTGGTCCTGGGCCTGGGCCGGCTGCTGCCCGACAGCTCCAGCCTGACCGTGGCCGCCGCCACCCTGGCCGCGGCGGCGGCGTTCCAGCCGCTGCGGCGTCGCATCCAGGCGGGCGTCGACCGCCGGTT
>DATABK010000706.1:0-6070 GCA_036259695.1 Actinomycetes bacterium
GCGGCGGCCGCCGTTCGAGCTCCACCTGGCCACCGGGCCGTCGCCCCGGACGCACCTGGGCGGCCCGGCCGCCGCCGACCCGGATCTCCTCCTCCACTTCGCCGTCTGCCGCCGGGCCGGCGTGGCCGTGGCCGGTCCCGACCCGGTCGAGGTGTTCACCGAGCCGCCGCGGGACTGGCTGCTGGAGCGGGCCCTGGCCGAGCTGCGCTGGGCGATTCGCCACGGCGGGTTCGCCCGCCGGGTGCTGACCGCCTGCCGGGCCTGGCGCTACCTGGAGGACGATGTCCTCTCCTCCAAGGTCGACGCCGGCCGCTGGGCCCGGCTCCGCCTCGCCGGGGAGCCGGAGGAGGTCCCGCCGGGGGCGGGCGCCCTGGTCGACGCCGCCGTGGCCGCCCAGCTGGGCCACGCCCCGGCGCCGGCCGCCCCCGCCGACCTGGCCGCGGCCAACCGGTTCGCGAACGCCGTCCGGGAACGGTTCGCCGAGGCCGGCGATTGAAGGTCGCGTCGAGAAACAGGGTCCTGCTCTGGATGACGGTGGGGCTGCTGGCCATCTCGACCTCACCGATCCTGATCCGGGTGGCCGCGCTGCCGGCGTTGGCCCTGGCCTTCTGGCGCTGTCTGGCCGGGGGGGTCGTCCTGGCCCCGTTCGCCTCCCGGGGACTGGTGACCCGGCTGGACCGGGCCGATCTGGCCCGCCTGGCCGCCTCCGGGGTGTTCCTGGCCGTCCACTTCGCCCTCTGGAACGCCTCCCTCGGCCTGACCACCGTGGCCGCCGCGACCACCCTGGTCAGCTCGGCCCCGCTGTTCGTCGGCCTCGGGTCCGTCCTGCTCGGCGAGGCCCCCAGCACCCGCGCCTGGGCCGGGATCGTCCTGGCCACGGCCGGGGCGGTGGTGATCGGGGCGGGGGACGCGGCCGGGCTCGGCGGTGGCCCCCGCGCCCTCTGGGGGGACCTGCTGGCCTTCGGCGGGGCGCTGGCCATGGCCGCCTACCTGCTGCTGGGGCGCGTGGCCAGGCGGCGGCTGCCGGTCTCGACCTACGCCGCCTCGGTCTACGGGGTGGCCGCGGCCGTGCTGCTGCCGGCCTGCCTGCTCACCGGGGCCGACCTCGGGGGCTACGAGGCGGCGTCCTGGCTGGCCCTGGCCGGGGTGGTCGTCGGCCCCCAGCTGCTCGGCCACACCGTGTTCAACGGCCTCCTGGCCAACGTGAGCGCCTCGTTGGTGGCCGTGGTCATGCTGCTCGAGCCGGCCCTCGCCACCGTCCTCGCCTGGTGGCTGTTCGGCGAGCTGCCCGGCCCATCGCTGTGGGCCGGCGCCCCCATGGTCCTGGCCGGGGTGTGGCTGGCCACGACCGGCTCGCGACGGATGTAGGCTGCTGCGGACACTTCTCGGGAGCAGAAAGCGAGCCGAAGACCATGCCGGGAACCATCCTCGTCGGCAGCCAGTGGGGTGACGAGGGCAAGGGCAAGGCCACCGATCTGCTGGCCGACAAGATGGACGTGGTCGTCCGCTACCAGGGCGGCAACAACGCCGGGCACACAGTGATCGTCGGCGGCCGCACCTTCAAGCTCCACCTGGTCCCCAGCGGCATCCTCTACCCGCACGTCACCCCGGTGATCGGCAACGGCATGGTGGTCGACCCCGGGACCCTGCTGGCCGAGCTGGCCGCCCTCGACGCCCAGGGCATCGCCACCGGCAAGCTGCTCATCTCGGCCAACGCGCACCTGATCATGCCCTGGCACAAGGAGCTGGACAAGCTCACCGAGCGCTGGCTGGGCCGCCAGCGGATCGGCACCACCGGCCGGGGCATCGGCCCCACCTACGCCGACAAGGCGGCCCGGCTCGGCATCCGCGTCCAGGACCTGCTCGACCCGGGGATCCTGACCAAGAAGGTCGAGGCCGTGCTCCGGGAGCGCAACCCGCTGCTGGCCAAGGTCTACAACCGCCTGCCCCTGGACGCCGAGGCGATCGTCGAGGAGTACGCCACCTACGCCGAGGCCCTGCGGCCCCGGATCGCCGACACCTCCCTGTACGTCTGGAACGCCCTCCGCGAGGGCAAGCAGGTGCTGTTCGAGGGCGCCCAGGCGACCCTGCTCGACGTCGACCACGGCACCTACCCGTTCGTGACCTCGTCCTCGCCGGTGGCCGGGGGCGCCCTGGCCGGGGCCGGGGTCGGGCCAGGCTGGATCGACCGGGTCATGGGCATCGCCAAGGCGTACGTGACCCGGGTCGGGGCCGGCCCGTTCCCCACCGAGGCCGCCGAGGACGAGGCCGAGGCGCTGCGGGCGGCCGGCGACGAGTTCGGCACCACCACCGGCCGGCCGCGCCGCTGCGGCTGGCTGGACACGGTCGGCCTGCGCTACGCGGCCCGGGTCAACGGGCTCACCGAGCTGTTCGTGACCAAGCTGGACGTGCTCTCGCACCTGGACCGGATCCCGGTGGCCGTCGCCTACCGGGTCCACGGCGAGGTGACCGAGGACTGGCCCATGACCCAGACCGAGGTCCACCACGCCGAGCCGGTCTACGAGCTGTTCGAGGGCTGGCGGGAGGACATCAGCGGCGTCACCCGGCTCGAGGACCTCCCAAGGGCGGCCAGGGCGTACGTCGACGCCGTGGAGAAGCTGGGCGGCGTGCCCGTGACCGCCGTCGGCGTCGGCCCCGGCCGCGAGCAGACCTTGCTCAGGACCACCTAGGAAAGGACTTGAAGATGCGGATCGCGGTCGTCGGCAGCGGCGGGCGCGAGCACGCCCTGCTGGCCACCCTGGCCCAGAGCCCCGACGTCGACCGGCTGTTCGCCGTGCCCGGGAACGCCGGCACGGCCGAGGTGGCCACCAACGTCCCCGGGGTCGGGGCCACCGACGCGGCCGGGCTGGCCGACTTCGCCGAGGAGAAGCGGGTCGACCTGACCATCATCGGCCCCGAGCAGCCCCTGGTCGCCGGGGTCGCCGACGAGTTCCTGGACCGCGGCCTGCCCGTCTTCGGCCCAACCGCCGCCGCCGCCCGCATCGAGGGCTCCAAGGCGTTCGCCAAGCAGGTCATGGCCGCCGCCGGCGTGCCCACGGCCCGCTCCGAGGCCTTCACCGACCCGGCCGCGGCCATCGCCACCCTGGACGACTTCGGCCCGCCCTGGGTGGTCAAGGCCGACGGGCTGGCCGCCGGCAAGGGCGTGACCGTGACCGCCGACCACGCCGCCGCCCGTGCCGCCGTCGAGGCCGCCCTGGTCGGGAGGGTCCACGGCGAGGCCGGGCGGACCATCCTGCTCGAGGAGTTCCTCGAGGGGCCGGAGGCCAGCGTGTTCGCGGTCACCGACGGCCGCACCGTGCTCCCCCTGGCCCCGGCCCGCGACCACAAGCGGGTCGGCGACGGCGACACCGGCCCCAACACCGGCGGCATGGGCGCCTTCTCGCCCCTGCCCGACGTCGACGACGACCTGGTCGAGGAGATCCGCCGGACGGTGCTCGAGCCGACCGTGGCCGAGCTGGCCCGCCGGGGCGCCCGCTACCAGGGGCTGCTCTACGCCGGCCTCACCCTGACCCCGGCCGGACCGCGGGTGCTCGAGTTCAACTGCCGCTTCGGCGACCCCGAGACCCAGGTCATCCTGCCCCGGATGACCAGCGACCTGGCCGACCTGGCGTGGGCGGCGGCCGAGGGCACCCTTTCGGGGTGCAAGGTCTCCTGGGACCCGCGGGCCTGTGTCACCGTGGTCCTGGCCGCCGGCGGCTACCCCGGCTCCTACCGCACCGGCCTGGAGATCGAGGGCCTCGAGGCGGCCGCGGCCGAGCCCGGGGTCCACCTGTTCCATGCCGGCACGGCCACCGACCCGGCCGGCCGGGTCCGCACCATGGGTGGACGTGTGCTCGGGGTCACCGCTCTCGGCGACGACCTGGCCGACGCCAGGGCCCGGGCCTACCAGGCGGCCGAGCGCATCCGCTTCGACGGCGCCCATTACCGCCGGGACATCGCCGCCACGCCGCCGTGACCGAGATCCTGCCCTACTGCCGGGTCCCGATCGTGGTCCGGGACCACAACGCCGCCGCCCCCGAGGTCGCCCGGCGGGTCGCCGAGCTGATCGCCGCCAAGCGCCCCGGCGCCGTCACCGAGCACGTCGGCAGCTCGGCCGTGCCCGGCCTGGCCGGCAAGGGCACCGTCGACCTGCTCCTGCCGACCCCGCCCTCGGAGATCCCGGCCGTCACCGACGACCTGCTCGCCCTCGGCTTCCAGCGCCAGGCGGTGGCCACCGCCTTCCCGCCGACCCGCCCCATGCTCCAGGGGATCATCCGCCACGGGGACACCTCGTTCCGGGTCCACATCCACGTGGTCCCGGCCGACAGCCCCGAGGTGGCGGCGCTGCGCGGCTTCCGTGACGCCCTGCTCGCCGACCCCGGCCTGCGCGAGGAGTACGAGCAGCTCAAGCGGTCGATCGTCGAGTCCGGGACGGTCGACTCGGTGGCCTTCTCCAAGGCCAAGCACGCCTGGATCGTGGCCGCCCTCGAACGCCTCGGCCTCACGGAGGCCGCCGAGGAGGTCAAACAGGGAGGCCTTCCGTAGTTCCGTCTAGAATGCGCTGACCAGGGGACCGGACCAAGGAGTGTTCATGCCGCCAAGGGTTGGGATCGTGCTCGGCTCGACCTCGGACGAGGAGAAGGCCAAGACCGCGGCGGTGATGCTGGAGAAGTTCGGCGTCGAGTACGAGCTCGAGGTGCTGAGCGCCCACCGCGACCCCCGCCGGGTGGCCGAGTACGGGGCCACCGCCGTCGAGCGCGGGCTCCAGGTCCTCATCGCCGCCGCCGGCAAGGCCGCCGCCCTGCCAGGGGTGCTGGCCGCCCACACCACCCTGCCGGTGATCGGGCTGCCGATCTTCACCCCCCAGCTGGCCGGGCAGGACTCGCTGTTCTCGATCGTGCAGATGCCCTCGGGGGTGCCGGTGGCCGCCGTCGGGCTCGACGCCGCCGCCAACGCCGGCATCCTGGCCGTGCAGATCCTGGCCGTCGGCGACGCCCGGCTCCGGCTCCAGCTCCAGGAGTTCAAGGACCAGCTGGCCGAGGGTCTCCGGCTGTAGGCCATGATCCCCCGGTACACGCTCCCCGAGATGGGCGCCATCTGGAGCGAGGCGACCCGCTTCCGGCTGTTCGTCGAGGTCGAGGTGGCCGTGGTCCGGGCCAGGGCCCGCCGGGGGCTGGTCCCGCCGGCCGACCTGGCCGCCGTCGAGGAGGCCCCGGCCCCCGCCCCCGAGCGGGTCCACCAGCTCGACGCCGAGCTCCACCACGACGTGATCGCCTTCCTGACCGCCTACGGGGAGGGGGTCGGCGAGGCGGCCAGGCACGTCCACTACGGCATGACCTCCTCCGACCTGCTCGACACCGCCCTGGCCCTCCAGCTCACCCGGGCCTGCGACCTGCTCGGCCGGCGGCTGGACCGCCTGGTCGGGGCCGTCCGGGACCGCGCCCTGGAGCACCGCGACACCCTCTGCCTGGGCCGCACCCACGGGGTGGCGGCCGAGCCGACCACCTTCGGCCTCAAGCTGGCCGGCCACGCCTTCGCCTTCGACCGCGACCGGCGCCGGCTGGCCGCCGCCCGCGACGCGGTCGCCGTCGGCACCATCTCGGGGGCGGTCGGCACCTACGCCAACCTGCCGGCCGAGATCGAGGCCGAGGTGCTGGAGGAGCTGGCCCTGCGGCCCGAGCCGGCCCCGACCCAGGTGGTGGCCCGCGACCGCCACGCCGAGCTGCTGACGGCCATGGCCGTGGCCGGGGCCGACATCGAGCGCCTGGCCACCGAGGTCCGCCACCTCCAGCGCACCGAGGTCAGGGAGGCCGAGGAGCCGTTCGCCGAGGGCCAGAAGGGCTCGTCGGCCATGCCCCACAAGCGCAACCCGATCGTGGCCGAGCGCCTGACCGGCATGGGCCGCCTGCTCCGCGGCTACGCCGTCCCCGGGTTGGAGGACGTCGCCCTCTGGCACGAGCGCGACATCTCCCACTCGGCCGTGGAGCGGGTCGTCCTCCCCGACGCCTGCTGCGTCCTCGACTACGCCCTGGAGCGGGCCCACTGGCTGGTCGCCGGCCTGCGGATCTTC
>DATABK010000707.1:0-4216 GCA_036259695.1 Actinomycetes bacterium
CTGCCCGCCGCCGTCCGCCTGCTGGTGGACGGCGGCTGGCAGGCCGCCTGGCAGCCGCTGCTGTATGTGGCCGGGCTGGTCCTGGCCGAGCGGTTCGTGGTCAAGGTGCCGCTGCGCAACCACCGCTTCTCGGTGGGCGTCTGCGACATGGTGATCGTGCTCGGGGTTGTCTTCCTCGACCCACCGGTGCTGGTGATCGCCACCGGCATCGGGATCGCCATCAGCCAGCTGCTGTTCGAGCCCCAGCCGGTCAAGCGGCTGTTCAACGTCCCCCAGTACGTGCTCTCGGTGGCGGTCGCCGCCGCCGTCGCCGCCGGCCTGGTCGACCTGCTCCAACGCTCGCACCTGTTCGGGGGCCAGCTCGAGCCCGGCGGCTTCCGGCCGGCCCTGGCGGTGGTCTGGGTCGTCGCCATGGCCGCCTTCTTCCTCGTCAACCACTCCCTGGTCAGCATCGTGGTCAGCCTCTCCACCGGCCAGGGGTTCGTGCAGAGCTGGCTGCGGGCGGCCCCGGTGGCGGCCGCCGACTGGGCCGCCAGCATCGCCTACGGCCTGATCATCGCCGCCCTGCTCGTCCACGACCAGGCGCTGCTGCCGTTGCTCGTCGTGCCCATCGGCCTGACCTTCCTGGGCAACCGGGCCTGGGCCCGCAGCCTGGCCCAGGGCCAGCGGATGCACTCGCTGTACGCGGCCGGCCGGGCCCTGTCCAACCGCCTCGGCGACACCCGCGCCTGGGAGGTCTTCGCCCGCCAGGTCGCCGACGTCCTCAACTGCGAGGGGGCCGCGGTCTTCCTCGGCCGCGACCAGGAGGGCGCCCTGGACGTGATCTCCACCGGCGGCAGCGAGCGCCTGACCGTGCCGCCGTCCAAGGCCGCCTGGGAGCAGGCGGCCAAGGGCTGGGCGACCCGGGCCGGCTGGCCCCGCTACACCATGGTCCCGATGGAGGCCGACGGCGAGATCGTCGGCTACGCGGCCGCCTTCGGCCCCCGGGTCGACGCCGACTTCACCGGCGACGACACCGAGACCCTGCTCACCCTGGCCAACCAGGGGGCGGCGGCCCTGGTCAACGAGGAGCTGTACCGGACGGCCGAGAGCGAGCGGGCCAAGCTGCTCGACATCGTCGAGCACTCCTCGGACGGCATCTACACCGTCGGGCCCGACCGCACCGTCAGGACCTGGAACGCGGCCATGGTCGCCCTCACCGGCTACCAGGAGGAGGAGGCGGTGGGGCAGAAGTGCTTCAACCTGCTGCGGGCCCGCGACGGCGACGGCGTCGACATGTGCGCCGCCGACTGCCCGATCCTGGCCGCGGCCGCCACCGGCCACGAGGAGGTCCGCGACGCCTCGGTGCTGAACAAGGAGGGGCTGGCCCGCTGGATCAACTACGCCCACGCCCCGGTCATGGTCGGCGACGGGCAGATGGACACCGACGTGGTCGTGGTCCGCGACGTCACCCGCGAGCGCCAGACCGACGAGCTCAAGGCCGACTTCGTGGCCAGCGTCTCCCACGAGCTGCGGACCCCGCTCACCCCCATCAAGGGCTTCCTCATGACCCTGCTGCGCGAGGACCGCGACTTCGCCCAGGACCGGCGGCGCGAGTACTACAAGCTCATGCTGATGCAGTCCCAGCGCCTCGAGCGGCTCATCGAGGACCTGCTCGAGGTGACCCGGCTGGAGGCCGGGGCCGGGCTGGTCGACGCCACCGCCATCGACGCCGTCGACCTCGTCCGCCAGGTCGTCGACCGCTTCACCAGCGAGGACCCCGACCGCACGGTCCATGTGGTCGCCCCCGACCACGCCGTCTACTGCCGCGGCGACTGGATGCGGATCGACCAGGTGCTCGGCAACCTGCTCTCCAACGCCCTGCGCTACGCCCCGCCGCACGAGCCGGTCGAGGTCCGCCTCGTCCCCCAGGGCCGCGAGGTCGTGTTCGAGGTCCGCGACTGGGGCCCGGGCATCCCCATCGACGAGCAGTCGCGCATCTTCGAGCGCTTCCACCGGGTCGGCCACTACATGACCAGGGAGCCGGGCGGGGCCGGCCTCGGCCTGTACCTGGCCAAGCGCCTGGTCGAGGCCATGGGCGGCCGCATCTGGGTCTCCAGCCGCCTCGGCCACGGCTCGGTCTTCTCCTTCGCCCTCCCGGCCGAGCCGAGCCTCAACGCCGTCTCCTCCCGCGACCGCCACACCGGCTAGCTGGGCGGTCGGTATCCTTCTGCTGCTGCCGCGTCACCCACCGGGCGGCGCATCGGACGCAAGGAGGCGTGCTTGCAGCGACGGGTGCTCATCATGGGGGCCGCCGGGCGGGACTTCCACAACTTCAACAGCGCCTTCCGGGGCGACCCGGCGACCGAGGTGGTGGCCTTCACCGCCACCCAGATCCCCTACATCGACGACCGGACCTACCCGGCCGCCCTGGCCGGCCCCGGCTACCCCCAGGGGATCCCGATCTTCCCCGAGGAGCGCCTGGAGGACCTGATCGCCGCCAAGGATGTCCACGAGGTCGTGTTCAGCTACTCCGACGTCCGCCACGTCGACGTCATGCACGTCGCCTCGCGGGTCCTGGCGGCCGGGGCCGACTTCCGGCTCCTCGGGCCACGCCAGACCGAGCTGGTGGCGTCGGTGCCGGTGGTGGCGGTGTGCGCCGTCCGCACCGGGTCGGGCAAGAGCCAGACCACCCGGAAGGTCGCCCAGCTCCTGCGGGCCGCCGGCCGCAAGGTGGTGGCCGTCCGCCACCCGATGCCGTACGGCGACCTGGCCAGCCAGGCCGTGCAGCGGTTCACCTCGGTCGAGGACCTGGTCGCGGCCAGGGCGACCATCGAGGAGCGGGAGGAGTACGAGCCCCACCTGGCCGCGGGCACGACCGTGTACGCCGGGGTCGACTACCACGCCATCCTGGAGCGGGCCCAGGCCGAGGCCGACGTCCTGCTCTGGGACGGCGGCAACAACGACCTGCCGTTCCTCCGCCCCGACCTGCACATCGTGGTCGCCGACCCGCTGCGGGCCGGGCACGAGTCCAGCTACCACCCCGGCGAGGCCAACGCCCGGGCCGCCGACGTGCTCGTTCTCAACAAGGTCGACGAGGCCACCGCCGAGCAGGTGGCCACCCTCGAGGAGCAGCTCAAGCAGCTCAACGCCGACGCCGTGGTGGTCAAGGCGGCCAGCCCGGTCCGGGTCGAGGACCCCGAGCTCGTCACCGGCAAGCGGGTCCTGGTCGTCGAGGACGGCCCGACCCTGACCCACGGCGAGATGAGCTACGGCGCCGGGGTGGTCGCGGCCCGCCGCCTCGGGGCCGCCGAGATCGTCGACCCCCGCCCCTGGCTGGTCGGCTCCCTGGCCGAGGTGTACGAGCGCTACCCCCACATCGGCGCCCTGGTCCCGGCCATGGGCTACTCCGACACCCAGATCCGCGAGCTCGAGACCGTCATCAACCAGGCCCCGGTGGACGCGGTGGTCATCGGCACCCCGATCGACCTGCGCAACGTGGCCACCATCACCCACCCGGCGACCCGGGTCCGCTACGACCTGGCCGAGCAGGGCCAACCCGACCTGGCCGCCGTCCTGGACCCGATCATCAACCCCAAGGAGCCCCCTCCATGACCTACGACGCATTGAGTCCCGACGCCCAGACCGGCGACTACCGCAGCTTCCTCGAGGCCCAGCCCGTGACCACCCTGCGCGACTGGGCCCTGGAGGTGGCCAAGGACAACCGCGACGTCGGCTTCTACTGGGACGTGGCCAAGCACCTGCCCTCCACCGAGGAGGCCAACCGCGACTGGGCCGCCTACGACCCCATCGACGCCATCCGCGAGATCGGCCACCTGGTCACCCACTTCCGCGAGGAGGCCGCCGACCCCGAGGTCGCCGACCTGCTCCGCGTCCGCTATGTCGACTACCTGGTCGAGCACGCCGACGACCGGAGGTTCGACCGACGGACTGGCTCTGGTCACCCGACGACTGGCTGAGCCGCCTCCTCCTGCAGCGGGGGCTGGCCGCCGTCTACCTGGTCGCCTTCCTGGTGACGGCCAACCAGTTCCGCCCGCTGCTGGGGGAGCGGGGCCTCCAGCCGGCACCCCGGTTCCTGGCCGCCGTCGGATTCAGCCGGGCACCGAGCATCTTCCACCTCCACTACTCGGACCGGTTCCTCACCGGGGTCGCCTGGACCGGGGCCGGGCTGGCCGCGGCCGCCCTGGCCGGCCTGCCCGAGGCCGGGCCGGCCTGG
>DATABK010000708.1:0-4650 GCA_036259695.1 Actinomycetes bacterium
GACCGGCGGGCGGTGCCGCCGCCCGCCGGTCGCTTCCAAGGAGAGCCGACCCGATGGCGTCCATCCCCTCCCGGCGGCGCCCCCTGCCCGCCGCCACCGTGCTCGTCACCGTCGTCTACGTCGTCGGCGCCGCCCTGGCCCTGCTGCTCGGCGGCCCCGGCCAGCGCCTGGTCGGCCTGGCCGTGCTGGCCGTGACCGCCGCCCGCCTGACCGCGCTGCTCGGCACCGGCAGGGGAGCCGCCCCATGGTCGTGAACAACCCCGCCCTGCTCGACACCCTCCGCCCCCTCCGGGCCCCGGCCGGCCAGCGGCGGCCGGGGCGGGCGGCCGGGCTGCGCGCCGCCGCCGCCTTCGCCGGGCCGGCGTTCCTCGTCTCCATCGGCTACATGGACCCGGGGAACTGGGGCACCGACCTGGCCGCCGGCAGCCGCTTCGGCTACTCGCTGTTGTGGGTCCTGGTGGCGGCCAACCTGACCGCGATCATGCTCCAGTACCTGTCGGCCAAGCTCGGCATCGCCACCGGCCAGGACCTGGCCGGTGCCGTCGGGTCCCGGCTGCGCCCTCCGGCCCGGATCGGCTACTGGCTGGTCGCCGAGGGGGCCATGCTGGCCACCGAGATGGCCGAGTTCATCGGCGTGGTCGTGGCCCTGCGGCTGCTGTTCGGCATCGGCCTCGCCCCGGCGATCGGGCTCGGCGCCGTGCTGGTGCTCGGCCTGCTCGCCTCGCGCAGCATGCGCCGCATCGAGCGGGTCATCTTCCTGCTGCTCGGGGTCATCGGCGGCGTCTACGCCCTCGAGGTGCTCCTGGCCCGCCCCAGCCTGGGCCCCATCCTGGCCGGGGCGGCCGTCCCCACCGTCAACGGCGAGTCGCTGCCCATCGCCGTCGGCATCCTGGGGGCGGTGGTCATGCCCCACAACCTGTTCCTGCACTCCGGCCTGATCCGGTCGCGCTGTGGCAGCGAGCCGCCCCGGCGGGTCCTGCGCCGCTCCACCGTCGAGACGGCGGTCGCCCTCAACCTGGCCCTGTTCGTCAACGCCGCCATCCTGATCATGGCCGCGGCCACCTTCGGCCGCCACGGCATCGTCGTCGACTCCCTCGGCCAGGCCCACGAGACCCTGCGCCCGCTGCTGGGGCCGCTGGCCGCCGGCGGCTTCGCGGTCGCCCTGCTGGCCTCCGGGCTGGCCTCCTCCACCACCGGCAGCCTGGCCGGCCAGCTCGTGCTGGACGGCCTGCTCGGCTGGCGGGTGCCGGCGATCGCCCGCCGGGCCGTCACCATGGTCCCGGCCGTGGTCGTCCTCGCCCTGGGCGTGAACGAGGTGGCGGCGCTGGTCTGGAGCCAGATCGCGCTGTCCCTGGCCCTCCCGGCCGTGGCCATCCCGCTGGTCGCCCTGACCAGCCGCCGCGACGTGATGGGGGACTTCGCCAACCGCGCCCCTCTGCGCCGGCTGGCCACGGCCGCGGTCGCCCTGCTGGTCGCCCTCAACCTGGTCCTGCTGGCCAGCCTGCTCACCTGACCCGGCCCTAGGAGGGATTTGCGAAACGATCTGCGAAACGTGGCTCGGCTGCTAAGAACTTGGACCCGTTGGTGGCTCGTGACACAATCTGCTGCTCCGGCCTCCGGGACCGGCCCGGCGACCTCATCGCGGGAGGGTGCGATGCACGCGGTCATCCGGCTCTACAGGGGCAACTCGCAGCTCATGGACGTGTTGGAGCAGAACACCGATGAGGTCGAGCGGCTGATCCGGGGTGTGCCTGGATTCGTGGCCTACACGCTGACCAGGACAGCGGACGGTGGTTTCAGCGTCAGCGTCTATGAGGACCGGGCCGGGGCCGAGGAATCCACGCGGCTGGCAGCGGAGTGGACCAGGCAGAACGCGCCGCAAGCGGCGGACAGCCCACCCGAGGTCATCGAGGGTGAGACGATCCTGCAGTTCAGCCGGTAGATGGAGCCTGGTTAGGCGGCCCGTGGCACCGCTCGGGCCTTGGCCAGTGCGCAGGCGAGGCGGGCCAGCATCGTCAGGTCGGCGTGGAGCGCCACCCGCTCAATCCTGCGGACCCGCAGGGGCGACAGTGCCCAGTCGTTCTTGAGCCGCCCGAACTCGCGCTCGACCGCGCCGCGCTGGCGGTACAGCTTCTTCCACCGCAGCGAGGTCCGGGGGGATGAGGGTGTGCAGCCGGTCAGCCTTGATCCACTGGCTGGCCGGGGCACACTCAGCCGTGGGGCAGCGCCACTTGGAGGCTTGGCGCTTGGCGTCGGCCCCGGCGAAGGTCCACTCGCCGTGCTCGCAGACGGGCGGGCGGTGCTTGCCAGCCTTGACGGCGCGGGTCTCCCGCAGGGGGATGGCGGTGGTCCCCACTTGGACGGCAAGCGGCCCCGGTGGGCCTTCCCTCCCCCGGGGCCGCCGCACCCGGACCAAGGTAGGTGAAGAGACCCCGGTCTCCGGGGCCGATGGCCAACCCTCGGGATGCCGGGTAAGGGCACCTGACCACCGACCTACCGAGGAACTCCAGCGACGCTGGCGGCGTTACGGGCGAGCACACAAGCGCCCCGACCGGTCCCTGGGGCAGGCTGAGGGTCGGGGCGCTAGTGCCGTGTTCTGCGCGGCCCACGCGCAGCACCCCGAAGAACGCTTGCCGGCCGTCAGGTGTTACATCCACTGGGGTAAGACGCGGCCGATCTTGGGGTACAGCCCCGACCCGATCACTAGAACAGCTAGCCTGACCAGTGACTATGAGTTTCGCCACTCTCTCCTAGGCGGGCGGGTCGGACAGGGGCCGGCGGCCGGCGAAGCCGGTGTCCGGCCAGTGCCACCACTCGACCGCGGGCTCGCCCAGCACCCAGCACAGGAGGTACTGGCGGCCGTCGTCCAGGCGGGCCGGGAAGTCGACCAGCCCGGCGTCCAGGTCCCGCAGGATGATCCCCTCGCCGGTCAGCGCCTCGATCGCGGCCCGCAGCTCGTCGGTGCCCCGCGGGGTGGCGGGATGGCCGTTGCCCTCCCGCAACCCGGCCGTCTCCTCGCGCTCCCGCCTGGCCTCGGCCACCAGGTCGCGGATCCGCGCCAGGGCGGCCCCGACCCGGGGCAGGGCCGCGTTGGCCCGCTCGAGCGTCCACCAGGTGGCTTCCGACATGGCCGCCAGCCTAGACCGCCGTTGAAGAGGTTTCACGTCGCCCACACGGTCAATCCCTACGCCTGAGCCGGCAACCGAGCCGGCAAGCGAAAGGACCTAGCCCTCGTCCTTTCCCCTGACACGGAGGCCTTCTCCATGGCACGACGTCCTGACTCCGCCGCGTCCCCGGCCCGGCATCCAGCCCAGCTGCTCGCCCTGGCCATCGGCGCCGTCTACACCCTCGTCGGTATCCTCGGGTTCTTCGTCACCGGCTTCGACAACTTCGCGTCGGAGACGAACGAGACCCTGCTCGGGTTCGAGGTCAACCCGCTGCACAACATCGTCCACCTGGTGATCGGCCTGGCCGGCCTGGCCCTGTGGCGCCGCCTGGACACCGCCCGGACCTACGGCTGGCTGCTGGCCGCCGGCTACGGCCTGGCGTTCATCTACGGCCTGTTCGCCGCCGGCAACTCCGACATCAACTTCCTGTCCATCAACGGCGCCGACAACGTCCTGCACCTGGTCAGCGCCCTCGCCGGCCTGGCCATCGCCCTCTGGCCGGCCGACCGGACCGCCCGGGCCGACACGCGCTGACGAAGCCACGCGCCCGGGTGCCGACGGGCCCTCCCATCCCACCGGGGAGGGCCCGTCTTCTGTGTCAGCCCGCCGGATGCTCCAGGTCGACCGCGATCGGCAGGGCCGAGCGCCGCCAACCCGAAAGGTCGCCGCCGTAGGCCGGCTGGTACTTGCCGACGACCAGCCGTCGTGCGAGCTCGTCCTCCTCCGACCCCGCCTCGACGATCCGGGCGCGACCGGCCAGCTCGGCGGCGTCGCGGCGGCCGATGCGGACGGTGACCACCGGCCACACCGACAGATTTCGCACCCAGTCCGACCGGTCACCCCCGCCCGACAGCAGGTACACGGTCCTGCCCTGGAGCGCGAACCAGATCTCGATCGTGTGCGGCCGCCCCGACACCCGCCCGACGGTGGTCAGGTAGCAGAACGGGTGCGCGCCCTGGTCGTCCATGCCGCCAGGGTCCCATATCGGCAGCCCTTGCTCAGGCGCCCTGCTCGAGCCGTTCCTTGAGGGCGCGGTAGCTCACCGGCGCGGCCCGCTGGGCCTGGCGGCGGACGGCGGGCAGGAGCGGCCGGCCGATCCCGTGGCCCTCGAAGTCGAGGGCGAAGGTGACGCGCGAGGCGGCGCCGCCGTCGAGCGGCTCGACGGTCACGCTCGCGCTGGGCCGGATCGGGCCGTCGACGCCCTTGGCCGCCCAGCGACTCGGGGCACGGAGCTCGGTCACCTCCTGGGTCATGGTCCGCTCGACTCCGCCGATCCGCCGGGTGGTGGTGAAGCGATCGCCGAGGCCGGGCGGATCCCCGCCCTCGACCTCCACCCGCACGACGTCGCGCTGCCACTCGGCGAACCGCGTGGGGTCGGCGAGGTAGGCGAAGACCTCCGCGGGGGGCCGGGCGATCTCGACGGTGGACTGGATTGGCGCCATCGCTCCTCCTGGTGTCACATCGGCCGGGCCGGGCCCGTCAC
>DATABK010000709.1:0-5549 GCA_036259695.1 Actinomycetes bacterium
GCCGGGCCGCGGGCCAGGTCGCGGGGGCGGCTGGCCGGCCGCCGGGCCGCCATCAGCTCCTGGCCGCAGACGGGCTCGCCGGCCCGCAGCAGCACCGCCTGGGCGACCCCCTCGGGGGCGCAGACGACATTGGCGCACCAGTGCATCCCGTAGATGAGGTAGAGGTAGAGGTGGCCGGGCGGGCCGAACATGACCGCGTTGCGCCGGGTGGGGCCGCGGTGGGCGTGGCTGGCCGGATCCAGCCCGGGGCCGTCGTAGGCCTCGGTCTCGACCAGCCGGACCGCGCTGGTCCCCTCCGGCGCCCGGTGGACGAGCAGCCGCCCCAGCAGGTCCCGGGTCACCTCCAGCAGCGGGCGCAGGTAGAACTCGGCCGGCTGCGGGTCGAGGGCGCCGGGGGGCAGCAGGTCGGGCGCCGGGGGGGTGTGGACAGCCGCGCGCACCGCTTCCGGCCGCGGGCTACCCTCCCGTTCAGGGGCCCCAGAAACCGGGGGTTGGGGTTCCGGCGTGGGCTCGTCCGTGGGCCCGTCCGTGGGCGGCTCGTCGCGACCGGTGCGCGCGTCTTGATCGCCGCTCATCGGCCGGGGCGGCCCTTGGCCAGGAACCGGCGCAGCTCGGCCATGGGGAGGGTGTTGAGGACCCGGTCGGGGGTGGTCCAGCCGCGGCCGGCGGTGGCCACGGCGAAACGCATGTTGGCCAGGTGGCCGGGGCCGTGGCTGTCGGCGCCGAAGGCGAGCATGACCCCGAACCGGTGGGCCAGGCGGACCTGCTCGTCGCCGAGGTCGAGGCGGGACGGGGAGCCGTTGACCTCCAATGCCGTGCCGGTGCGGGCGGCCGCCCGGTACAGGGTCTCCAGGTCGACGTCGCCGGCGGCCCGGCGGCCGATGCGCCGGCCGGTGGGGTGGCCGATGACGTTGACGCACCTGTGCTCGCAGGCCGCCACCAGCCGGGCCGTGAGCAGGTCGCCGGGCTGGTCGAGGCGGTCGTGGACGCTGGCCACGAGCACGTCGAAGCCGTCAAGGAACTCGTCGTCGTAGTCGAGCGACCCGTCGCCGCCGATGTTGAGCTCGGCCCCGTGGAGCAGCTCGATGTCGCCCAGGCGCCGCTCCAGGGCGCGGATGCGCTCGCGCTGGGCCAGCAGCTGGTCGCGGCTGGCCCCGCCAAGGCCGAGCCGCTCGCCGTGGTCGGTGATGGCCAGGAACCGGTAGCCGCGGGCCCGGGCCGCCTCGACCATGACCTCCAGCGGGGCGGTGCCGTCGGGCGACAGGTCGGTGTGGCAGTGGAAGTCGCCGCCGACGTCGGCCAGGGTGACCAGGGCCGGCAGCTCCCCGCGGCGGGCGGCGTCGACCTCGCCCCGGTCCTCGCGCAGCACCGGCGGCACCCAGGCCATGCCCAGGCGGTCGTAGACGACCTCCTCGTCCTCGGCCACGACCAGCTCCCCGCCCCGCTCGAACAGCCCGTACTCGCTGAGCTTGAGCCCGGCCTTGACGGCGCGCTCGCGGATGCGGACGTTGTGGGCGGCCGACCCGGTGAAGTACTGCAGGGCAGCCCCCCAGACCTCGGGCCGGACGGTGCGGAGGTCGACCTGGAGGCCGTCCCGGGTCCGGATCGAGGCCTTGGTGTCGCCCAGGGCGGCGACCTCGGCCACCTGGGGCAGCTCGGTGAAGGCCCGGTTCGCCGCGGCCGGGTCGGCCGAGGCCGCCAGCAGGTCGATGTCGTGGACGGTGGCCTTCATGCGCCGCAGCGACCCGGCGACCTCGACCCGCTCGACCCCGGCGACCCGGGCCAGCCGGTCGCGGAGGGTCTCGGCCACCGGCAGGGCGACGGCCAGGGGGATGCCGTCGCTGGGCCGGGCCATCCGCTCCAGGGCCCGGCGGAGGTTGGCCTCGGTGCGCTGGCCCATCCCGGGGAGGCCGGCCACCCGCCCGGCGGCGACCGCGGTGGCCAGCTCCTCGGGCGAGGACACCCCGAGCCGCTCGTGGACCAGGCGGGCCTTGGCCGGGCCGAGGCCGGGCACGCGGACCAGGGCCCGCAGGCCGGGCGGGACCTGGGCCCGGAGCTCCTCCAGCTTGGCCACCTGGCCGGTGTCCAGGTACTCGCGGACCTTGGCGGCGATCGCCTTGCCGACCCCGGGGATGGCCGCCAGCTCCTGCTCGGACAGGGTCGACAGGTCGGCGCCGTGGCCGGAGAGGGCGCGGGCGCCACGGTCGTAGGCCCGGACGCGGAAGCCGGTCTCGCCGGTGAGCACCAGCAGCTCGGCCATCTCGGAGAAGAGCCGGGCCAGCTCCTCGTTCCCCCAGGCCATGCTCGCGGCTCCTCTCAGGCGGCCGGGCCCCGGGGCCCGGGGTCGCCGCCGGCCTCGACCGGGTCGGCCAGCCCGGGGCCAAGGGGCAGGTCGGTGCGCTCGACCTGGCGGCCCGGCCGGGCCCACCAGCCGGCGGCCAGGGCGGCCCCGACCGCCCCCCAGGCGACCATCACCCCGACGGTGAGCAGCGAGGTCGGCAGCCCGAACTCGCGTACCCGGTCCAGCCGCAGGACCAGCAGGGGGCCGAACGGCACCCCGAGGCCGACGGCGACCACGGCCAGCCGGCCGCCCCCCTTGGGCACGACCACGGCGGCCAGGACGGCCCCGACGCAGGGGGCGACCAGCAGCAGCCCGACCCGCAGGGCGAGCTCGACCGGCTGGAGGGCCAGGTCGGACTGGCGGCCGGCGACGGCCGCGGCCAGGGCGGTGGCCAGGGTGGAGGCGGCCACCCCGGCCAGGCCGGCCGCGAGCGCCCAGGGCCAGCCCCGCCGGGGGCCGGCCTTGTCCGGGGGCGGCCGGTTCACCCGCCGGCGACCGGTTCGGTCAGCTCGGGTCGGAGGAGCCGGTGAGCAGCCACGACAGCAGGGCCTTCTGGGTGTGGAGGCGGTTCTCGGCCTGGTCGAACACGGCCGAGTTGGGGCCGTCCATGACCTCGGCGGCGATCTCCTCGCCCCGGTGGGCGGGTAGGCAGTGGAGCACCATGACGTCGGGGGCGGCGGCCATGACCGTGTCGGTGGACAGCTGGTAGGGCTTGAAGATCAGGGCCCGCTCGCCGTGCTCCAACTCCTTGCCCATGGAGGCCCAGACGTCGGTGTAGAGGACGTCGGCGTCCTTGGCGGCGGTGGACGGGTCATGGGTGAGCTCGATGCTGCCGCCGGTGGCGGCGGCGATCTGGGTGGCCCGGCGGACGACCTGGGGGATGGGCTCGTAGCCGACCGGGGTGGCCATGGCCACGTGCATGCCCATCTTGGCCCCGGCGAACAGCAGGCTGTGGGCGACGTTGTTGCCGTCGCCCAGATAGGCCAGGCGGATGCCCTTCAGACGGCCCTTGCCCTCACGGATGGTCTGGAGGTCGGCCAGGGCCTGGCAGGGGTGGGAGTAGTCCGACAGGGCGTTGACCACCGGGATGGTCCCGCCCCGGGCCAGGCGCTCCAGGCTCTCCTGGGCGAAGGTGCGGAGCACGATCGCGTGGACGTAGCGGGACAGGACGGCCGCGGTGTCCTCCAGGGTCTCGCCCCGGCCGAGCTGGAGGTCGGCCCCGGCCAGGGGCAGCGGGTAGCCGCCGAGCTCGTGGACGGCGACCTCGAAGGAGACCCGGGTGCGGGTCGAGGGCTTCTCGAAGACGAGGGCGACGCTGCGCCCGCCGAGGGTGTCGCGGCGCCGGCGGTCGGCCTTGTGCCGGTCGGCCCCGTCCAGGATGGCGGCCAGCTCGTCCGGCTCGACGTCGTCGATCGACAGGAAGTCTCGTTTGCTCATGGGCGCTCCCCTGAGGCGTTCCCGCTGGCCAGTGCCTTGACCCGCGTGGCCAGGGTGGTGATGTCGAAGGGCTTCTCGAGGACGGCCTCGGGGCCGAGCTCGTTGCGCAGCGGGCCGATCACCTCGGCCGCCCCGGTCACCACCAGGACCGCGAACGGCAGCGAGCCGTCGGCCCGGCGCAGCCGCCGGATGACGTCGGGCCCGCCGAGCCCGGGCATCATCACGTCCAGCAGGACGACGTCGGGGTCGACGGTGCGGGCCAGCTGGAGGCCCTCCTCGCCGTCGGCGGCCAGGATGACCTCGAGGGCCTCGTCCTCCAGGATGGTCTGGAGCAGCCCACGCACGCTCGGGTCGTCCTCGACCACGAGCACGCGATTGGACGGCATGTGACGCCTTTCTGGGTTGCCGAGCTGGCCGGTGCGGGCACGGCCGGAGGCCATAGTCTACCCGCCGTGGCGACCGAGAGCCTCGGGCGGGAGGTCGGTGGTGGTCACGGTGGCCGCGGCCTGGCCGACGCCGAGGTCGACGGCCAGGTCGACCTGGGACTTGGCGGCCACGGCGGCCGCGGCCCGCTCGTCGTGGGCGGCCGAGCGGCCGTCGGCGACCACGGTGACCGGGCCGAAGCTGACCCCGACCCTGCCCGGGTGCAGGGCCACCCCGGCGGTGGCCAGGGCGTCGAGCACGGCCGGCCAGGCAGGAAGGCCGGCGGCCAGGGCGGCCCGCAGGGCCACCGACCCGGCGACGGCCCGGGCGGCGGCCAGGGCGTCGGTGTGGTCGGCGGCGCCGTGGACGGTCACCACCACCAGCTTGCGGGCCCCGGGGACGCGCATGGCCAGGCCCTCGGCCAGGGACTCGCACAGCTGGGTCAGGGCCGACTCGAAGGCGGCGGCCCCGTCGCTGCCGGCCCGCAGGGTGGGGGCGGCGGCGGTGGCGTTGGCCAGCAGCACGGCCGCGTCGGCCATGCCCGGGGCCTGGTCGACCATGACCCGCTCGAAGGAGCGGGCCACGGCCCGGCCGAGCAGGCCGTCGAGCAGCCCCGGCTGGACGGTGGCGTCGGTGGTCAGCAGCACCAGGGTGGTGGCGTGATCGAAGGCGGGGGCGAACGGGACCGAGGCCTTGGCGGCGCCGCCGATGCGGACCTCGCCTTCGGACCAGGCGACGGCCACGGCGTGCTCGCGGGCGACCCCGCCCGAGGCGGTCATGGCCTTGGCGACCTCCCCGGACCCGCGGCGGCCGAGGGCGGCGGTGGCCTTGTCGGCCGCCTCGGCGGCGTCGGCCACGGCCAGGCGGGCCCCGACGGCGCCGGTGCCGCACAGCAGCACCTCGCCGGGTGGGCAGCCGATGGCGGCGGCGCAGCGGGCGGCCAGGGCGGCCGCGTCGGCGTCGCCGTCGGGGCCGGTGGCGGCGTTGGCGCTGCCGGCGTGGACCAGCACCGCCCTGGCCATGCCGGTGCGGAGCTGGGCCCGGGACCAGCGCACCGGGGCCGAGGCGAAGGGATGGGCGGTGAAGCGGCCGGCCGCGGCCGAGGTCTGCTGGCTGACGACCAGCCCCAGGTCGGGGCCCGGCCCCTCGGCCAGCCCGGCGTCGACCGCGGCCGCCCGGAACCCCCTGGGCGCGCACAGTCCACCCTCCACTCCTGCGACTGTGTAGTCGACCAACTGGCCCTACCTCTCACCGCAGTCCCGATCCACTGGGGGGAGTCCTCCCCCCCGAGGCCCCCCCCAAGAGCTCGGGCGTATCGAACCGACCTCTCGGCTCTACCCTACCCGGC
>DATABK010000710.1:0-9800 GCA_036259695.1 Actinomycetes bacterium
GGCCGGCGAGGCGGCCCGCGGATCCGGCCGGCACCCCGTTGCCCCTCCCCGCCGCGACGCTCGGCCTGGGCGAGCCGCTGAGCGTCCCGAAGCCCTCCAGCCCCCGTTCCCGGGGCCAGCCGGGCGGCCGGCAACCCTGCCCCCGGACTTCCCGCGACCCGCCGAGCGGCCCGCCGAACGGCCCCGGGCCCTCCCGCCCGATGCCCATGCCTACCTGGACCCACCGCCGCCCCGGCCGCCGGAGCTGCAGCCCGGAGGGAGCATGCTCGGCTATGTCGACTCGCCGGCTCCCCCGCCGGTGCCCCCATCGCCGGCACGGCATCCGCTGGAGATTCCGGGAACCTCGCGGCCGGTGCGGCGGCCGGTTCCGCGGCCCGAGGTTCGGGGGCCCAGACCGGGGGACGGGGGTGACGGCGCCGATGGCGGGACCGGGCGGCGGGTCCCCAGGACGGCGGCCCCTGTCGAAGAGGCGCCCGCACCGCCCAGAACCGGGCGGCGGCGGGTTGGGGTGGTGGCGTTGCTGCTGACGGTGGCGTTGGTCAGTGGGCTGGCCGGTGGGGTCGTGGGAGTGGTGGCGAGCCGGAACCCGCAGTTGTTCGGTGGGGCGGCAACGGCGGGCGGAGCACGGACCGGCCAGGCGGCGGTCGCGGCGCCGGAGGGCACGGCGGCCGGGGACCAGCTGCAGCGGGTGCTGGGGGCGGTGCTGCCGGCGGTGGTCAAGGTCCAGGCACGGTCCGACAGTGGGAAGGCGACCGGGTCGGGGGTGATCTTCGCCAAGGACGGCTACGTGCTGACGAACGCGCACGTGGTCGACGGGGCTCGGACGATCAGCGTGACGCTGTCGACCTCGGAGCCGCTGCGGGCGCGGTTCGTGGGGCGGGACCTGACCAACGACCTGGCCGTGCTCAAGGTGCGGCGGACCGGGCTGGCCACGGCCAAGGTGGGGCGGTCGGCCGACCTGCGGGTGGGGGATGCGGCGATCGTGGTCGGGAGCCCGTTCGGGTTCCAGAGCTCGGTGACCACCGGGATCGTGTCGGCGCTGCACCGGGTGGTGAGGGTGCCAGATGGCGAGGGTGGCGGCGACGGTCGTGAGCTGGTCGACGCCATCCAGACCGACGCCGCCATCAACCCGGGCAACTCGGGCGGGGCACTGGCCAACGGGGACGGCGAGGTGGTCGGGATCTCGACCGCGATCGCGACCAACGGCGACGCCGAGGCCAATGCCGGGGTCGGGTTCGCCATCCCGATCGACGAGGCCCTCAAGGTGGCCAGGGCGCTGGTCAAGCGCCGGCCGGTCCGGGTGCCGTTCCTCGGGGTGGAGGCGGACACCGAGCTGACCCCGGAGATCGCCGACCGCTACCGGCTCGGCAACCGGGCCGGGGCGCTGGTCACCAGGGTCGAGCCGCGCGGGCCGGCGGCCGAGGCCGGCCTGCGCCGGGGCGACCTGATCGTCCGCTTCGGGAACCAGGCGATCCCGGCCAGGGACCAGCTGACCGTCGCCGAGCGGCGGGCCAGGATCGGCGTGCCGGTGCCGGTCACGGTCGTGCGCCGGGGCCGCCAGCTGGTGCTGGAGGTCACACCGACCGACCGGCCGGAGCGGTAGGGGAGCGGGCGTGTTCAACGTCGGGCTGGGCGAGATCGTGGTCATCGTGCTGGTCACGCTGCTGCTGTTCGGACCCGAGCGGCTGCCCGGGATGGCCCGGCAGGCCGGACGGTGGCTGGGCCGGCTCCGGCTGACCACCCAGGACGCGCTCGACCAGCTCAAGGACGAGGCCGACCTCAAGGACCTGAACCTGCCCGACCTCCGCATCGGCTCGCTGCGCTCCCAGGCCCGCGACTATGTCCGGGAGCTGATGGACGTCGAGGGCCAGATGGCCGAGCTGGAGCGGGAGCGGGAGCAGCTCAAGGCCGCCCTGGCCGGCGAGCAGAACGGCGACGGGGCGAGCGGGGACGCCGCCAAGCGGTCCGGCGACGGCGCCTCGGGAAGCTCCCAGGCCAGCACCGCCGACCTCGGCCCGCCCCCGGTCGACCCCGAGGCGACCTAGGGAGCCCTCAGGTCAGCAGGGTCAGGCGCTTGCCGACCAGCGAGCGGGGCAGGGGCGGGAGGGCGGCCGCGACCTCGAGGAGGGCCCGGCTGGCCGGGGCGTCGGGGTCGGAGACGACCAGGGGTTTGCCGGCGTCGGCGCCCTCGCGCAGTCGCACGTCGATCGGGATGTGACCGAGCACTTCCGTGCCCAGCTCGTTGGCCAGGATCTCGCCGCCGCCGGTGCCGAAGATGTGGTGGCGCTCGTCGCAGGACGGGCAGACGAAGTAGCTCATGTTCTCGATCACGCCGGTGACCTTCATGCCGTTCTGCTGGGCGAAGTTGCCGGCCAGCACGGCCACCCGCTCGGCCGCCTCCTGGGGGGTGGTGACCAGCAGCATCTCGGCTCCGGGGAGCATCTGGGCCAGGGAGATGGAGACGTCGCCGGTGCCGGGGGGCAGGTCGGCGAGCACGTAGTCGAGGTCGCCCCAGTAGACGTCGGTCAGGAACTGCTGGATGGCCCGGTGCAGCATCGGCCCGCGCCAGGCCACCGGCTTGCCCGGAGGCAGGAAGAAGCCGATCGAGATGACCCGGACCCCGTGGGCCTCCAGCGGCATGATCATGCCGTTGAAGCCGACCGGCTGGCCGGTGGCGCCGAGCATCCGCGGGACCGAGAAGCCGTAGATGTCGCAGTCGATCACCGCCACCCGGTGCCCCTGGGCGGCCAGGCCGGCGGCCAGGTTGACGGTCACCGAGGACTTGCCGACCCCGCCCTTGCCCGAGGCGACGGCCAGGACCCTGGTGGTCGACTCGTCGCCCCAGAAGGTGATCTTCTTCTGCTGCTGGGCCGCGCCCGGGCCGCGCAGGCGGGTGACCATGGCCTGGCGCTGGTCCTCGGTCATCACCCCGAGGTCGACCATGACCCCGCTGACGCCGGGCAGCGGCGAGACGGCCGCGGTGACGTCCCTGGTGATGCGGTCCTTGAGCGGGCAGCCGGCGACGGTCAGCAGCACCTCCACCGTGACCAGGCCGCTCTTGTCGATGGAGACGTCCTTGACCATGTCGAGGTCGGTGATGGGCCGGTGAATCTCCGGGTCCATCACCTGCCCGAGTGCCCTCATGACCTCGTCACGCGTGACCATCAAGCGGTTCCCTTCTGAGCCGTGCCGGGCGAAACCGCCCGTCCTCCTGGAGTGTAGCGAGCACCGGGGGCGCCTCGCCGTCATTGACGGAGTAGGCTCGTGGTGATGGCCGACTACGACGCGATCGTCTGCGGCGGGGGCTCCAACGGGCTCGCCGCCGCCATCCGCCTGGCCGAGGCCGGCTGGTCGGTGTGCCTGCTCGAGGCCAACGACGACCTCGGCGGGGCGGCCAGGACGGTGGAGAGCACCCTGCCGGGGTTCAAGCACGACTTCGGAGCCGCCTTCTTCCCGCTGGTGGCGCCGTCGCCCTCGATCGTGGGCCGCGACCTGGCCCCCTACGGGGTGCGCTTCGTGCATGCCCAGGTGCCGGCCGCCCACCCGTTCCCGGGCAACCAGGCGATCGCCCTTGGCCGGTCCACGGCCGAGACGGCCGCCTCGATCGACAAGGTCCACCTGGGCGACGGGGCGGCCTGGTTCGCCCTCGACGAGGCCTTCGGCGAGGTCATGAAGCCGTTCCTCCGGGCCCAGATGCAGCGCTGGCCGTTCGAGGAGCTGGCCAAGGTGGTCGGGAGGCTGCGGCTGTCGGGCGGGCTCCAGTTCGCCCGCATGGTCGTGTCCGGGGTCAGCGCGGTCGCCGACCGCTTCGAGTCCGAGCAGGCCAAGGCGTTCCTGACCGGTCCGGCCATGCACGCCGACCTCCAGCCGGAGGAGCCCGGCACCGGCATCTACGCCCTGCTGCTGACCATGCTCGGCCAGCGCTTCGGCATGCCGGTGGTGCAGGGCGGCACGGGCATGATCACCACCGCCCTCGCGGCCAAGGCGCGCGGGGACGGGGTGGAGATCCTGACCCGGCGCCGGGTCGACCGGATCGTGGTCGAGCGGGGGCGGGCGGTGGCCGTGGAGGCCGGCGGGGAGGCGTTCAGCGCCCGCCGGGCGGTCCTGGCCGCCCTCGAGGTCGGCGCCCTGGTCCGGCTGGCCGGGCCGGAGTCGTTCCCGCCCCGGGCCCTCGCCGAGATCCGCCACTACCGGCCCGGCCTCGGCACCTTCAAGGTCGACTGGGCCCTCGACGGCCAGGTGCCGTGGGCGGCCGAGGAGTGCCGGCGGGCCGGTGTCGTCCACGTCGGCGACACCCTCACCGACATGAGCCGCTCCGCCTGGGAGGCGGCCCACGGGCTGCTGCCGGCCAAGCCGACCCTCATCCTCGGCCAGCAGTCGCTGGCCGACCCGTCGCGGGCCCCGGCCGGCAAGCACACCCTCTGGGGCTACGCCCACGTCCCGGCCGTGCCAGGAGGCGACGCCCTCCGGCCGGGGGCCGACGCCGGCTGGGACCGCTCGTCGGAGTCGTTCCTGGAGCGGATGGAGGCGGGCATCGAGGCCCACGCCCCTGGGTTCCGCGACGCGATCCTGGCCCGCAGGACCTGGAGCCCGGCCGACCTGGAGGCGGCCGACGCCAGCCTGGCCGGCGGCGACATCTCGGCCGGCTCGTTCTCGGTCGACCAGCAGCTGCTGTTCCGGCCGGGCCCGTCCTGGTGGCGCTGGGGCACCCCGGTCAAGGGCCTGTACCTGGCCGGGGCCAGTGTGCCTCCCGGCGCCGGGGTCCACGGCGCCTGCGGTGACCTGGCCGCCCGCCAGGCCCTGGCCGACCACGACCGCCCCCGCCTCCTGGCCATGACCGCCGCCGGCGTCGGCGCGGCGGCCACGGCCGCGCTCGCCGCCGGCCGGGCCCGACGCCGCTGATGGCCGAGGGCAGGCTCCGGCGGCTGGGCTCCCCGCCGTCCGGCTCGAGGTCACTGCTGGCCCTGGCCGGGTCGGGAGCGGCCGCGTTCGGGGTCGCCGGGATCGGCGGGGTGGTGACCGCCCGCTCGGTCGACACCTGGTACCGGGGGCTCGACAAGCCGCCCTGGACACCGCCGGACCGCGTGTTCGGGCCGGTCTGGAGCCTGCTCTACGGCGCCCAGGCGGTCGCCGCCTGGCTGGTCTGGCGCTCGGGCGGTGAGCGGGCGCCGGCCCTCCAGATCTACGGCGCCCAGCTCGCCCTCAACCTGGGCTGGACATTGCTGTTCTTCGGCCTGCGGCGGCCCGGATGGGCGGTGCTGGAGATCGCCGTGCTGTGGGTGGCCATCGCCGCCACCGTCGCCGCCTTCCGCCGCCGCTCCCGGACCGCCGCCTGGCTGCTCGTGCCCTACCTGGCCTGGGTCAGCTTCGCCCTGGCCCTCACCGTCGCCGTCTGGCGGCGCAACCGCTGACGCCCGCCGCCGGCCGGCTCAGGCGCTGCCGACCCGCTCGGCCCCCGACTCCCCGAACGACACTGTCACCGTCATCTCGTCGGTACCCCTGACGACCCGCACGGTGAGGGTCCCGCCCTCGGCGACCTGGTCCAAGACCTCGTAGAGCTCGTCGGCGTCGGTGACCGGGCGGCCACCGGCCTCGACCAGCAGGTCGCCGGTGCGCAGGCCGGCCCGGTCGGCCGGGCCGCCCTCCTCGACCACCCGGACGAGCAGGCCGTCGCGCTCGGGGAGGCCGACGGCGCGGCGGAGCTGCCGCGCCACCCGGGCCGGGGCGATGCCGACGCCCAGGCGGGGCCGGGAGGTGGCCTCGCCACGGGCGAGGGCGTCCAGGCGCTGGCGCAGCTCGGCGTCGGCCGGCAGGGCCAGGTAGAAGCCGTCGCCCAGGCGGTTGGTGTCGATGCCGAGCAGCCGCCCGGCCGTGTCGACCACCGGACCGCCCGAGGCGCCCCGGGGCAGGGGGGCGGTGTGCTCGATGCTGCCGGCGATCCGGCGGCCCCGCGGCCCCCGGAAGGCCCGGCCCACGGCCGAGACCAGGCCGAAGGTGACGCGCAGCTGCCCGCCCGGGTTGGCCAGGGCGAACACGGCCGTCCCGACCGTGGCCTCGGCGTCGTCGGCCCAGGCGATGGCCGGGGCCCCGCCGGTGTCGACGGCGATCACGGCCAGGTCGGCGTCGACGTCGACCCCGGCCACCCGGCCGACGGCGCTGCGGTCGCCCCCGAACACGACGGTCGTCTCCTCGCCGCGGAGGTTGTGGGCGTTGGTGGCCACCAGCCCGTCGGCCAGCACCACCCCGGACCCGCGACCCCGCCCCCGGCCGATCCCGACCACCGAGGGCCCGACCCGCTCGGCCACCTCGCGGACCGCCTGCTCCAGCTCATCGAGCACGCGCATTCTGACTCCTTCACGGCCAGTAACTTGTAGATTGCAAGTTACTAGTTGAAGTGAGGAGACGCAACCATGCCCGGGCCGTACGATGGCCCCATGACCGACCCCCACGTCGCCGACCCCCACGGCCCCTCGCCCCTGGACGAGGCCACGGCCAGGGTCGGGGACCGCTGGACCCTGCTGCTCGTCCAGGCCCTCCTGGAGGGGCCGCGCCGCTTCAACGAGCTGCTCGAGGCCCTCCCGGGCATCGCCCCCAACGTCCTCTCCCAGCGGCTCAAGCACCTGGAGCGCGAGCGCGTGCTGGTCAGCCAGCCCTACTCACGCCGGCCGCCCCGCTTCGCCTACGAGCTGACCGCCGACGGCCGCGAGCTGGCCGGGGCCCTGCGCCTCCTGGCCCAGTGGGGGGCCGACCGCTCCGGCGCCCCCGACCCCGGAAGCCTGCGCCACCTCACCTGCGGCACCCCGCTGGAGGCCCGCTGGTACTGCCCGACCTGCGCCCACCCGGTCGACGACGACGACGCCGGCGACCTACGCTTTCTGTGACGCGACCAGGGCGGCGCGGTGCTGGAGGACGGCCGCGACCTCGGCCCGGAGCTGGGGCTCGCTGATGGGCTTGGGGATGAAGCCGGTGGCCCCTGAGCTGGTGGTCAGGCCGCGGGTGTGGTGGTCGTCGGTGGCCGACATGACCAGCACCGGGAGGTTGCGGGCGCCGGTGCGGAGGATGCCCAGCAGCTCGTCCGGGTCGGTGCCGGGCAGGTCCAGGTCGACCAGGATCAGGTCGGGATGCTCGGAGTCGACCATGCGCAGGCCCTCGTCGAGACGGCTGGCCGCGACGACCTCGTAGCCGTCGACCAGGACGGCGGCCGCGATCTCGGCGATCGTGTGGTCGTCGTCGAGGACGAGCACCTTGGGCGGGGTCTTGGGGGCCGGGGGGACCTGGGCCGGGGGTGGCGGCTGGGGGCCGGCGCGGCGGCTCGCCCGGCGGGCCAGGTCGGGGTCGGGCGGGGTGACCCGCAGGACCTCCTCCAGGGTGGTCCGGCCGGCCAGGGCCTTGGCCAGGCCGTCGGCCCGCATGCTGCGCATGCCCGAGGCGACCGCCTCCTCCTTGAGGGCGGCCTCGGTCGCCCTGGCCACGATCAGCTCGCGCAGCTTGCGGGTCACCCGGACCACCTCGAACAGGCCGAGGCGGCCCTGGTAGCCGGTCTGGGCGCAGAAGCCGCAGCCGGGGCCGGAGCGCAGCCCGGCGCCATCGATCTGCTCGGCCTCGACCGGCTCCGAGCACTTGGAGCAGGGCACCCGGGCCAGCCGCTGGCCGACGACCAGGGTCAGCGACGAGGTGATCAGGAACGGCTCGACCCCCATGTCGATCAGCCGGCTGACCGCCGCGGGGGCGTCGTTGGTGTGCAGGGTGGACAGGACCAGGTGCCCGGTCATCGACGCCTGCATGGCGATGGCGGCGGTCTCGGGGTCGCGGATCTCGCCGACCATGACGATGTCGGGGTCCTGGCGCAGGATCGTCCGCAGCCCGCCGGCGAAGGTCAGCCCGACCCGCTCGTTGATCTGCACCTGGTTGACCCCGGCCATCTGGTACTCGACCGGGTCTTCCAGGGTGACGACGTTGATGTCGGGACGGATCACCGTGGCCAGCCCGGCGTAGAGCGACGAGGTCTTGCCCGACCCGGTCGGGCCGGTGATCAGGATCAGGCCCTGGGGCTCGCCAAGGGCCTGCTCGACCACCACCCGGTCGCGCTCGTCCAGGCCGACCTCGGCCAGGGTCTTGGCCTTCTCGGTCTCCTTGCGCAGCAGCCGGATGACCACCGTCTCACCGTGCATCGTCGGCATGGACGAGACCCGGGTGTCGGCCTCCTGGCGGTCGAGCTTGATGCGGCCGCGGCCGTCCTGGGGCTTGCGCCGCTCGGAGATGTCCATCCCGGACAGGATCTTGATCCGGGAGATCAGCGGCCCCTGGATCGCCTTGGGGACCACCGTGACCTCGCGCAGCAGCCCGTCGATGCGGTACCGGACGCGCACCTGGCGCTCCTGGGGCTCGACGTGGATGTCGGAGGCCCGGCTGTGCAGGGCCTCGCCCATGATGGCGTTGACCAGGCGGACCACCGGGGCGTCGTCGACGTCGCCGACCTGCTCGAGGTCCTCCTCGCGCTCCTCGGTGGCCTCCAGGCCCTCGACGTCGGCGAGGGAGCCGAAGGTCTCCCCGGTGGAGGCGCCGCCGCCGTAGTACCGGTTGACCGCCTCCTTGATGTCGGAGGCGGTGGCCACGGCCGTCCGCACCGAGGCCAGCTTGGTGGCCAGGCGGATGTCGTCGAGGGCGAGCACGTTGGTCGGGTCGGCCAGGGCGACCGTGAGCACGTCGTGGGCCAGGGTCACCGGGACGGCGCCGTGGCGGAGGGCGACGTTGCGGGGGAGGACGGCCAGCGTCTCCTCCGGGATGGGCAGGTTGCCCAGGTCCAGGAAGGGCAGGCCGAGCTGGTCGGAGAGGGCGCGGGCGATCGCCACCTCGTCGGCCAGGCCGAGGGCGGTGATGACCTCCCCCAGCCGCCGTCGACGGCCCTTGTCCTCACGCTGGACGCGCAGCGCCTCGTTCAGCTGCGCCTCGGTGAGGACCTTCCCGGCGACCAGCACCTCGCCGAGCCGGCGACGCCCGCCAGTCGCTCCGCCAGCGGCCCAGCCCGTGCCCATGTCGGCGGTTCTCCCCTCTCCTGGTTCCATCTCGTCCTGTTCTATCGGCAGGTGGGGGCCTGGCGTTGACGGCCGGTGCGGCGGCCGGAAGACTGGCCGCCATGAAGCTCGGGATCGCCCTTCCCCACTACGACATCTCCTTCCCGGACCAGCAGCCGGTCAGCTTCGACCGGGTCGCCGGCTACGCCGAGCTGGCCGAGTCGGCCGGCTTCTCCCAGCTCTGGGTCTCGGACCACTTCTGGCTCGACCTGGAGCGCTACGGCGGCCCGGCCGGCCGCCAGGGCACCCCCGAGTGCTGGACGATGCTGTCCGCCCTGGCCGTGCTGACCAGCCGGGCCCGGCTGGGCACCCTGGTCCTGGCCACCGGGTTCCGGCCGCCGACCCTGCTGGCCAAGATGGCCGCCACCCTCGACCAGCTCTCCGGCGGCCGGCTCGACCTGGGCCTGGGGGCCGGCTGGAACGAGGGCGAGTTCACCGAGAACGGGCTGCCCTTCCCCCGCCCCGCAGAGCGGCTGGCCATGCTCGAGGAGGCCCTCGGGGTGCTCCGGGCCCTGCTCACCGACGACGGCCGCCCGGCGTCGTTCAGCGGCCGCTGGTACCGGGCCGAGGAGGCCCCGGTCGTGCCCGGCCCGGTGCAGCGGCCCCGGCCGCCCCTGTGGGTCGGGGGCAAGGGCGACCGGCTGCTCGGGGTGGTCGCCCGGGCCGCCGACGGCTGGAACACCTGCTGGTCGATGACGGCCGAGGACTACCGGGAGCGGGCCGGGG
>DATABK010000711.1:0-3783 GCA_036259695.1 Actinomycetes bacterium
CGCCGTGCCGAGGTCCGGACACGACCGAGAGGAGCGACGATGCCCAAGGTGGCCGCAGGGATCACGACCTCGCTGGACGGCTACATCACCGGCCCGAACGACGGTCCCGGCCGCGGCCAGCGCCTTGATGCTGTTGGAGGCCTTCCCGAGCACCGGTGCGAACGCGTACTCGACCTGGATCGGCGGCGTGATCACCTGGAGCGCGTTCGACCCGTCCAGGCAGGGCGCAATGGGACTCGGCGCGTCGTCCGGCAGGGTCCAGCAGTCGACCTCGCCGTTGCTCTCGATCCCGTCGGTCGCCCACCCCGGGACCGTCGCCAGCCCCTCGATGTTCTCCGCGAGCAGCGACTCGACCTCGAGAACGGCCGCCGCCGGACCGTCCACCAGCAACGTCGATGCCCCGGCGAGGGCCGCCGAGTCCGCCGCCGTCTGCGCCGAGGTCCGCGTCGCCCAGTTCAGCCCGATGTCCACGACCAGCGCCGCCAGCCCGAGCAGCACGGTCATGCACAGCGCCACCGTGATGGCGACGCTCCCCCGCTCCGAACCCCCCCGACCCCGCGACATAGTGGGTCATCGTCCCCGATCGGCCATCCCTCAGCCAGTTCACGACGAACTACCCACAACCCCCGAACTGGTCGCGTGGCGCCCCTCGACGGCTCAGGCATGCGACTGTCGGTGGCATCGGCGATCCTGTCCCGGCGCACAGCCACCCCTGACGCCCAGCTGCCCCAGCCAAGGAGGAATGCCCGGATGACGAATGTGGTCGCAGGCATCACGACCTCACTGGACGGCTACATCACCGGCCCCAACGACGGCCCCGGCCGCGGCCTCGGCGACAACGGCGAGCAGCTGCACTACTGGGTCTTCGGCGGCCCCTGGACCTACGACAAGGAGCCGACCGGCGAGCCCACCGGCCCCGACAAGGAGTTCCTCGACGGCGCGATGGCCCGGGTCGGCGCCGTCATCGGCGGCCGCAACACCTACGAGGCGGCCGAGGCCTGGGGCGGCCAGAACCCGTGGGGCATCCCCTTCTTCATCCTCACCCACCACCCCGAGGACGCTCCCGCCGACGCCGGCTTCACCTTCGTCACCAGCCTCGACGAGGCCATCACCCAGGCCACCGTCGCCGCCAACGGCAAGGACGTCCACATCATGGGCGGCGCCGACACCATCCGCCAGGCCCTCGCCGCCGGCCACGTCCAGGAGCTCACGATCTCCATCGCCCCCGTCATCCTGGGCGCCGGCAAGCGCCTGTTCTCCGACACCACCCACCCGGCCCGCCTCGAGCACATGAACCTGCTCCAGTCCCCCTTCGCCACCCACATCACCTACCGCGTGCTCCCCTGACCTCATCGGCGGCATGCACGTGCTGTCCTTCCCCGAGGCCGCCATCCCGCCGGCGCTGTGAGTGCAAATGGTGACGTTGCAGCACCAGCACCCATGACCCCGGCCTGCGCCCGCGGTCCATGCTGCTGGTGGAGAACGGACACGTCCTCGCCGCCCTCGACATCGTGTCCAAGGAGCGGGTGCACGCCGGGCGGCGCTGTTCCGCCGGCGGGCTGAGCACGGTCGTGACCACCAGCAAGCACGGGGCCGGGGCCATGGCCGCCGCCTGGTCGCCTCCGCCTCGCCGTCCGACGGCGCCGCCGCCCCCGGCGGGGCGCAGCACGCCGCCACGGTCGCGGGGGCTTGGTCGGCTGCGGTGGCGGTTACCATCAATATTCCCCTCGCGCAGGCCAGCGAGGTAGCACCACAGCTGGGCCTCGAGGACGCTAGGGTGTAGCGTTGCTACCTATGAGAGCGGAAGTGCTCAAGGGGCATCTTGACGGGCTGCTGTTGGCAGCCCTGGAGGCCGGCCCACTGCATGGCTATGCGGTCATGGAGGCCTTACGCACTGGCAGTGACGGCCGGGTCGACCTGCCAACCGGGACCGTCTATCCCGCGCTGCATCGGCTGGAGCGGGCCGGACTCATTCGGAGCAGCTGGTCGACCGAGGGTGGTCGCCGCCGGCGCAGCTACGAGCTGACCCCGGCCGGGCGCCGCGCCTTGGCCACGGAGCGGTCCCAGTGGCGAGAGTTCTCCGGCGCGGTGTCGGCACTGCTGGAGGGGCGCCCATGGCCGACCCCGGCCTGACCGGCCCGGAACCGGATGCGGGAGCGCGCCGGGTCATCGGCACCTATCTGGCCGAACTGGCCTGCCAGCTCGGCGGCCCACCTTCGGCACGGGCGGAGATCGTCGCCGAGCTCGAGGATGGGCTGTGGGCCGCGACCGTCGCCCACCAAGCCAACGGTCTCCCGCTAGCAGACGCGGCCAGGGCGGCGGTGGCCGAGTTCGGCGATGCTGACACCGTGGCCGCCGGGTTCGGCCCGGAGCTGGCCGCGGCTACCGGCCGCCGGATCGGCCTGGCCCTGCTCAGCACCGGCCCCCTGGTTGGGAGCAGCTGGCTACTGCTGGCCGCCGCGACCTGGATTCGTACGGGGCGGGAGCCGCCGGCGGCCCTCGGACTGGTCGCCGTCCTGGTCGGGCTGGTCCTGGCCGTGGCCGTCCCGGCCGCGGTGCTGTCGGTCGCTGTCTCCGGTCGGCTGTGCCGCTGGCTGCGGGCTGGCCCAGAGGTGGCGGCGACGGCGGCCGCGGTCGCGGCCAGCGCCTGTGTCGCCGGCGACCTGGTCCTGCTGGGTGGCCTGCTCGCCTCGACGGTGTTCGCCGGCGGGGTTTGCTGGCTGGCCGGCCTGCTGGCTGCGGGGGCGAGCGCCGTGCGGTTCAGCTTGGCCGGCCGGGCGGCCCGCCGCTGCCTGGCCGCCCGCGCGATGCTGGCCTGACCAGCAGCCGGCGTCTGGCCAGGGCGCGCAGGATCAGGGGCACGCCGATCAGGCTGGGCAGCAGCCAGTAGGCCAGGCTGGGCAGCCGGTCCCACACGGGCAGCTGCGGACCGTTATCGACGTAGAAGCCGGTGAACAGGGCAATGTAGGCGCCCGCCATGGCCGGGATGTGGATCCGCAGCCACCCGGGCCGCCGGCGTCGGCGGGCCAGATAGCCCAGGCTGCCGGCGCCGAAGGCCACGGTGCCGATCACCAGCAGGTGCCAGTCCTGGGCCAAGCGCAGTGCGGCCATGGTGGTCGAGGAGGCGAACACCACCACCAGCGACCAGAAGAAGATGCGTCCGGACACGGTGTGGCGCCCAGGCCGCTTGGGAGCGGTCGCGGCCACCGCCCCAGTAAGGACACAGGTCAGCCCGGCGGCGATGTGGCAGGCCAGAGCCACGTCGAAGATGGCCCCTTCGTCGGGGATGGGCAGGCCGAAGACCTCGCGTGCGACCTGGGACATGGCCTCACCTCCAACACCTGAACCGTATTGTAGCAATGCTACATATAGCAACACTACTTATGGTGAATCAGGAGGTGATGGACAGCACGCGGCCATGCCGCTCGAAGAGCGGGTCAGGTCGGGTAGCCTTGGCTCCGACATGGCGGCACCGGAGCACGCCAGTCAGGTGGTGTTGAAGCGCTATGCTGACTGCCTGAACACCAACCAGCAACAGAAACCCCAGGTCACAAGCGGTTTCACGGGACGTGGCGCAGCTTGGTCAGCGCACCTGCTTTGGGAGCAGGGGGTCGCCGGTTCAAATCCGGCCGTCCCGACCACCAGCACGAACCCCCTGCTCAGCAGGGATGCCGACGGCCCCTCACTCGGCTAACCGGAGCACGCTGCCGTTAGCACGCCGCTCCACGACACCCTAATGTGAGGAAACATGCCGGGCGCACAGCCCGCACCCGTGGGCGGTTC
>DATABK010000712.1:0-1942 GCA_036259695.1 Actinomycetes bacterium
TCGACCGCATGATCGACATGTGCGCCCAGATGGTCCCGGCGATCGCCTCGGGCCGGGTGCTGCGGGCCTTCGCCGGGTCGCGGCCGCTGTACGTGGCCGAGCCCCCGGCCGACGGCGGGGGAGACGGGGGCGGCGACACCCGGGAGGTCAGCCGGACCTTCACCGTGGTCGACCACCCCAGGCTGGACGGGCTCGAGAACATGTACAGCATCGTCGGCGGCAAGCTGACCACCTGCCGGCAGATGGCCGAGGCGGTGGTCGACCGGCTGGCCGAGCGCATGGGCGTCACCGAGCCCTGCCGCACCGCCACCGAGGTCCTGCCCGGCGCCGACCACGGCCCCCACCGCCTGGCCGAGCCCCTGGCCAGGGTGGAGCGGGACGTGGCCTACGGCGAGCTGATCTGCGAGTGCGAGCTGGTCACCCGGGGCCAGGTCCGGGACGCGATCGCCTCGGGGCTGACCGAGCTGGAGGACCTGCGCCGCAAGCTCCGCCTCGGCTACGGCCCCTGCCAGGCCGCCTTCTGCGCCTGGCGGGCCGCCGGCATGCTGGCCGAGGCCCAGCCGTCCGGGAACGGCTCCGGGCCGGACGGGGCCACCGCGGACGGGAACCCGGGACCCGACGCCGTGGCCGGGCTGGAACGGTTCCTGGAGGAGCGCTGGCGCGGCCAGCGGCCGACCATCTGGGGCGACCAGGCCCGCCAGGCCCTGCTCAACCACGCCATCTACCGGGGCATCTTCGACCTCCAGGGCGCCGGTGTCCCCGACGAGGCCGCCGAGCCGTCCACCCGGGCGGGTGAGGGCTGATGCGGGCCGACGTGGTCGTGGTCGGGGCCGGCCCGGCCGGGCTGGCCAGCGCCACCCGGCTGGCCGAGGCCGGCCGCCAGGTACTGGTCCTGGCCCGCGGCAACGGCTTCACCCACTGGGGGGCCGGGGCGGTCGACGTGCTCGGCCGGGTCGGGGGCGAGCCGGTCGCCCAGCCCCTGGAGGCGATCGACCGCCTCCCCGAGGGCCACCCCTATCACCTGGTCGGCCAGGCCGCGGTCCGCGACGGCCTGGAGTGGTTCAGCGGGTTCGCGGCCGGCGCCGGCCTGGCCCACGTCGGGGATCTCGACCACAACCGGCTCCAGGTCACCGCCTTCGGCACCCTGCGCCCGACCTGCCTGCTCCCCGAACCGGCCGCGGGCATGGCGGAACCTCCGGGCCGGGTGGCGGTGGTGAACTTCGCCGGGTTCCGGGACTTCTCGCCCGCCCTGTGCGCCAACCGCCTCCGCCAGTCCGGGATCGACGCCACCCCGGCGACCGCGCCCCTGCCTCCCTGGGACCACGACCGCTACTTCACCGGGGTCGAGCTGGCCAGGGCGATCGACGACGCCGGGTTCCGCCGCCGCCTCGCCCCCGGCCTGGCCAGGGCGGCCGCCGGGGCCGACGTGGTCGTGGTCCCGGCCGTGCTCGGGCTGAACCGCGGCCACGAGCCCTGGGCCGACCTCCAGTCCCTTGTCGGCACCCCGCTGGTCGAGGCGGCCACGGCCCCGCCCTCGATCCCCGGCCTGCGCCTGTTCGCCGCCTACCGGGCCCGGCTGGACGGCCTCGGGGTGCGCTGGCAGTTCGGCTTCCCGGCGGTCGGGGTGGACCGCGACGGCGACCGGGTGACCGCCGTCCGCAGCGAGGGCGCCTCCCGGGTCCTGGCCACCCGCTGCCAGGAGCTGGTGCTGGCCACCGGCGGCGTCGCCGGCAACGGCATCGAGGCCAACCGCGACGGCAGCCTGACCGAGAAGGTGGCCGGCCTGCCCGTCGAGGGGTTCCAGGACCGGCTGGCCTACCTGGGGAACCGGTTCCTGGGCGAGCACCCGCTGGCCGCGGCCGGGGTCCGGGTCGACGCCGAGCTGCGGCCGGTCGACACCTCGGGCCAGCCCCTGCTCACCAACGTCCGCTGCGTCGGCGGC
>DATABK010000713.1:0-11845 GCA_036259695.1 Actinomycetes bacterium
GGCGGTGGCCCACTCGACCTCCTTGTCCTCCCGGGCGTGGGGGGCGTGGTCGGGGGCGATGGCGTCGACGGTGCCGTCGGCCAGGCCGAGGCGGACCGCCTCCACGTCGGTCTTCTCGCGCAGGGGCGGGTTGACCTTGAACACCGGGTCATAGGACCGGGCGGCCTCGTCGGTCAGGGTGAAGTGGTGGGGGGCGGCCTCGGCGGTGACCCGGACCCCGCGGGCCTTGGCCGCCCTGACCAGCTCGACCGCGCCGGCGGTGGAGACGTGGCACAGGTGCAGCCGGCCCCCGGTCAGCTCGGCCAGGAGCAGGTCGCGGGCGACCACCATCTCCTCGGCGGCGGCCGGCCAGCCGGCCAGCCCCAGCATGGCCGAGACCTCGCCCTCGTGCATCTGGGCGCCGTCGGTCAGGGAGGCGTCCTCGGCGTGGTCGGCGATCACCGCATCAAAGGCCCGGGCGTACTCGAGGGCCAGCCGCAGCAGCCGGGCCTCGCGGATGGGGCGGCCGTCGTCGGAGAAGCAGTCGACGGCGGCCGCCGAGCGGGCCATGGCTCCCAGCTCGGCCAGCTCGCTCCCCCGCTGGCCGAGGGTGACGGCCCCGACCGGGAAGACGTCGACCAGGCCGACCTCGCGGCCCCGGGCGGCCACCATCTCGACCACCCCGGCGTTGTCGGCCACCGGGTCGGTGTTGGGCATCGGGCAGACGGCCGTGTAGCCGCCGAGGGCGGCCGCCCGCGACCCGGTCTCGATGGTCTCGGCGTCCTCGCGGCCCGGTTCGCGCAGGTGGACGTGCAGGTCGACCAGGCCGGGGCAGACCACCAGCCCGTCGCAGTCGACGACCTCGGCCCCGGCGGCGTCCAGGCCGGTCCCGACCTCGGCGACCCGGCCGTTGTCGACCAGCACGTCGGCCCGGGTGTCGGTGCGCGAGGCCGGGTCGACCAGTCGCCCGCCCCGCAGCAGCAGCTTCTTCACGAGGCCACCTCCGGGCCGCCGAGCAGGAGATACAGGAGGGCCATGCGGACGCTGATGCCGTTGGCCACCTGGTCGGCGATCACCGAGCGCTCGATCGAGTCGGCGACCTCGGCGGCGATCTCGACCCCCCGGTTCATCGGCCCGGGGTGCATGACGATGGCGTGGTCGGCCATGGCCTCCAGCCGGCGCCCGTCCAGCCCGTACAGCCGGGCGTACTCGCGCAGGGACGGGAAGAACCCGGCCCGCTGCCGCTCCAGCTGGACCCGGAGCATCATGACCACGTCCTGCTTGGGCAGGACCGCGTCCAGGTCGTAGGAGACGGCCGACCCCCAGGTCTCGACCCGGGCCGGGAGCAGGGTCGGCGGGGCGACCAGGGTGACCTCGGCCCCCATGGTGGTGAGGGCGAGGACGTTGGAGCGGGCGACCCGGGAGTGGAGGACGTCGCCGACGATGGCCACCTTGAGCCCGTCGAAGCTGGGGAACCGCTGGCGCATGGTGTACAGATCCAGCAGGGCCTGGGTGGGGTGCTCGTGGGTGCCGTCGCCGGCGTTGACGACCACCGCCTCGACCCACTCGGCCAGCCGCCAGGGGGCCCCGGAGGCGCCGTGGCGGATGACGATGGCGTCCACCCCCATCGCCTCCAGGGTGATGGCGGTGTCCTTGAGGCTCTCGCCCTTGGAGACGCTGGAGCCCTTGGCCGAGAAGTTGATGACGTCGGCCGAGAGGCGCTTGGCGGCCAGCTCGAAGGAGATCCGGGTCCGGGTCGAGTCCTCGAAGAACAGGTTGCAGACGGTCCGGCCGCGCAGGGTGGGGACCTTCTTGATGGCCCGGTCGGTGACCTTGGCCAGGTGGGCGGCGGTGTCGAGGACCCGGGTGATGTCGTGTGCGGTCAGGTCGCCGGCTGAGAGCAGGTGCTTCTGCATCTAGGACGCCACCGCCTTCGTGGCCGGGCCCTCGACGACCACGCCGTCGTCGCCGTCGGTCTCGGCCAGCTGGACCCTGACCGCCTGGCCGGGGGCGGTGGGCAGGTTCTTGCCGACGTAGTCGGCCCGCAGGGGCAGCTCGCGGTGGCCGCGGTCGACCAGCACGGCCAGCTGGATGGCCCGGGGCCGGCCGAAGTCGGTGAGGGCGTCCAGGGCGGCCCGGACCGTCCGCCCGGTGTAGAGCACGTCGTCGACCAGGACCACGACCTTGCCGGCCAGGTCGAACGGCAGCTCGGTGTCGTGGGTGGCCTGGGGCGGCCGCATGCCGATGTCGTCGCGGTACATGGCCACGTCCAGCGCCCCCGCCGGGACCGGCCGGCCCTCGATCTCCCCCAGCTTGGCCGCCAGCCGCCTGGCCAGCGGCACCCCGCGGGTGTGGATGCCGACCACCACCAGCCCGTCGGTGCCCTTGTTCCGCTCAACGATCTCGTGGGCGATCCGGACCAGGGCCCGCTGGACGTCGGCGGCGTCCAGCACCGTCGCCGGCCCCGACATCAGAAACGCCTCCAGCCTGTCGGGCATGGAGGCGCAGCGCAGCACGGCATCGTTCCAGGCTCCCTTCCCGGCCTCACAGGACCGGCCCTTAAAGGTCGCTCGTCGCCGGGCATGGTAGCCGCCCGGCCGGGCGGGCTCAAGCGCCGCTGGTCGGCATGCTCGCCCGGATCTGGTATGACGCGTGGATGGATGCCACGGCCGACGACCCGACCCGAGCCGCGCTGCCTGGCTGCTGGCCTCCGACGAGCCGGCGGTCCGCTACCTCACCCGGCGGGAGCTGCTCGGCGACCCGGACGGCGGGGCCGCGGCGGCCGACGCGGCCCGGGACCTGGAGGGGCCCAAGGTCCGCGCCCTGCTGGCCGGCCAGCGGCCCGACGGCGGCTTCGGGGTCCGGCCCTACAGCAAGTGGACCGGGGCCCACTGGCGACTGGTCTCCCTTGTCGAGCTGGCCGCCCCGGCCGGCGACCCGCGGGCCGAGGACGCGCTCGACGTCCTGGTCCGGCGCCGCCGCCCCGACGGCCGCTGGCGGCCGGGCGGGGCCTGGTGGCGTGCCCCCGGCGCCAGGCCAGGCTCCGGCCCACCCGAGGTGGTCGACTGGGGCCGCTCGGGACCCAACGAGCTGCTCACCCTCAACGCCCTCCGCGTCCTGCGCGCGGCCGGCAGCCCGGCCTTCACCGTCAGGGACCTGGTCAGGTGAACGGGTGCTGCTCCAGCTAGCACGCAGACGTGGTCAGGCCCGGAGGAAGGTGAGGACGGCCAGGACCCGGCGGTGGTCGCTGGGGGCGGCGGGGAGGCCGAGCTTGGTGAAGATGCTGGAGATGTGCTTCTCGACCGCGCCCTCGGTGATGACCAGGCGGTCGGCGATGGCGGCGTTGCTGCGGCCCTCGGCCATCAGGGAGAGGACGTCGAGCTCGCGGGGGCTGAGGGAGGCGAGGGGGTCGGCCTTGCGGCGGCGGCCGAGGAGCTGGGCCACGACCTCGGGGTCGATGGCGGCGCCGCCGTCGCCGACCCGGCGGACGGCGGCCAGGAACTCGCCGACGTCGGCCACCCGGTCCTTGAGCAGGTAGCCGACACCCTGGGCGCCGCCGGCCAGCAGGTCGCCGGCGTAGCGCTCCTCGACGTACTGGGACAGGACCAGGATGGCCGTCTCGGGGGCGCGCTGGCGGACCTCCAGGGCGGCCCGGAGGCCCTCGTCGGTGTGGCTGGGGGGCATGCGGACGTCGACCACGGCCAGGTCGGGCCGGTAGGCGTCGACGGCCGAGACCAGGCCGGGGCCGTCGCCGACCTGGGCCACGACCTCGACCCCGCCGTCGGCCAGCAGCCGGGCCAGCCCCTCGCGGAGCAGCACCGAATCCTCGGCGATCACGACCCGCACGGCAGCTCCGCCCTGATCACCGTCGGCCCGCCGGGCGGGCTGGTGACGGTGAGCCGGCCGTCGACGGCGGCCAGCCGGTCGGCCAGGCCGCGCAGGCCGCTGCCCCTGGCCGGGTCGGCCCCGCCGCTGCCGTCGTCGATGACCTCGACGATGAGCAGGGCCCGGTGGCGGCTGATGCGGACGGTGATCTCGGCCGCGCCGGCGTGCTTGGCCGCGTTGGTGAGGGCCTCGGCGACCACGAAGTAGGCGGCCGACTCGACCGGGTCGGGCAGGCGGCCGGTGGCGACCTCGACCCCGACCGGGACGGGCGAGCGGGCGGCCAGGGCGGAGATGGCCGCGTCCAGGCCCCGGTCGGCGAGCACGGCCGGGTGGATGCCCCGGGCCAGGTCGCGGAGCTCGGCCAGGGCCCGCTTGGCCTCCTCGTGGGCCTCGCCGACCAGGGCGGTGGCCGCCGCCGGGTCGGTCTCCAGCTTGGCCCTGGCCATCCCCAGGTCCATGGCCAGGGCGACCAGCCGCTGCTGGGCGCCGTCGTGGAGGTCGCGCTCGATCCGGCGGCGCTCGGCCTCGGCCGAGTCGACGGCCCGGTCGCGGCTGGCCTGGAGGGCCTCGACCCGGGCCCGCAGCTGGCCGTCGCTGGGGCCGAGCAGGGCCAGGGCGATCGCGCCGTGGGCGGTCGCCATGCCCTTGACCGCCCAGGCCGCGGCCACGCACAGGACGGCGCCGGCCACCGTGGCCAGGAGGGCCTCGGGCAGGGTGTCCAGGACCAGGAACGACCGGTCGTCGTTGACGAACAGGGCCACCCCGCCCTCGGGCGGGATCCAGTACCACAGCGGCGCCGTCAGCAGCCCGATGGCCAGGGTCCACAGGGTGGTGGTGACCGTGAACCACACCACCCCGAGCGGGAACAGCACGACCAGGTAGGCCAGGTCCTTCCAGGTCGCCGGGTCGCTGGCCAGGACCCGGGCCCGCCGCCACAGCGATCCGGCCGGCAGCGGCCGGTACGGGTCGGGGATGTCGACCCCCAGCATCGCCCGGACCCAGCGCCGCTCCAGCCAGGCCCCGCCCCGCCAGGCCAGCAGGGTCAGGGCGAGCACGAACACCCCGACCCAGATGATCAGGGTCCCGACCCCCAGCAGCAGGCCCGTGGCCAGCACGGCGTGCCAGGTCAGCCCCACGAACATGCTGACCAGGAGGTAGATCGTGGCCGTCAGGGTCCTTGGCCGCAGCAGCGGGTCCAGCACCCGCCCCACGGTCCAGCGGCCAGGACCGCCCGCCGCCGCCTGCCCGATCGCCATCTCCCGCTCCTTGGTGTCGCTCCGATCTTGCCAGCCGAGGCTAGGGCGCGGGAGCGGGCCGGCCCATCCGGCAGCCTGGCCGACCGGGGTGGGGACAACCCGAGGCCTCCGAGCGGCTAGCATGGGTGGCCGTCCTCGCCGACCGATGGAGCCCGCGCATGTGCACCGCTGTCCGGATCGTTGTCGCCGCCGCCGAACGGGAGCGGCGCCTGGAGCTGCGGCGGGCCGCGGTGACCGCGGAGTGGGAGGTGGTTGGCGAGGCCGACGGGCCCGAGGCCGCCTACGGCGAGGCGGTGGAGCGGCGGGCCCGGTTCCTGGTCCTGGACGCCAGCGCCGCCGGGCCCCGGCCCGAGGTGCTGGTCCGCCGGCTCCGCTCGACCAGCCCCAACGCCTTCGTGGTCGGGGTCGGCGAGGTCGAAGGGGTCGACGCCACCGTCCCCGAGGGCGCCCTGGACGGCCTGCGCGAGGTCATGGCCGGCCTGCTCCACTCCAGCGGCGACCACCAGCACGCCTGACCCGGCGCCGGGACAGCCCCGCTAGAGGAAGCGGCCCCGGTAGGGAGCGGCCAGGTGACGCCCGGCCGGGCGGGCGTGGCGGCCCTGGTAGGCGAAGGCGATCAGCACCAGCACGCCAAGGGTGAAGGAGCTGACCCCGACCCCGACCAGGGGCAGGGCCCGGTTGGGCCCGGTGGAGGCGAGCGGGCAGGCCCGGGCCAGGGAGTGCTCGACCCAGGCGAGGGCGGCCGACTGGCCGGGGCGCCGGACCACGGCCCGGACCTCGCGCATGCCGCTCAGGGAGACCTTGGCCCGCCACTCGAAGGTGCCGGAGGCGCTGGTCGTGACGGTGGCCCGGGACAGGGTGCGGTCAGACGCCGCGTCGACCAGGGCCACGTCGAGGCGGGCCCGCTCCGGCATCCCGGTGCCCTCGGTGGTGGCGCCCTCGCAGGTCAGGTCGTGCAGGCCGACGTAGGTGACGGCCCCGGCCGGCTGGGCGGCCACGAGCAGGGCCAGCGCGGTCAGGCCGACCGTGGCCGCTCGGCGCCACAGCATCCGCTCCCGCTCCTCCTCCACCTCGGCTTCCGTTCGACCATACGGAACCCTACCCAGGCGGGCGCATCCGCAACACTACGCAACCATCCGGGGGGATTTGAGCGGATCGCCCGGACTCACTCGGTCTGGAGGTCGACCCCGTCGACGAGCAGCCGGCCGTCGCCGCCGAGGTCGTGGCCGACCACCTCCAGGGCCAGGCTGGAGCCGGGGGCGGCCGTGTGGTGCTCGACCGCGAGCTGCCGCCAGTTGCCGTCGCTGAGGGTGTAGCCGGCCTCGTCCGCGCTGAGCTCGCGGCCGCCGGCCAGCTCGCGCAGGGCGAGGACGACCTGGCCGCCCGCCGGGGCCTGGACCCAGAAGATGGCCTCGTAGGTGGTGCCGGCCTCGGTGGTGGCGGCGTCCCGCCTGACCATGCCCGGCCGGCCGTCCCTGGAGCCGTCGGGGGTGACGGCGGCCGCCCAGCGGCCCGAGGCCCCGCCCTCGACCCGCTCGAGCTCGGCCTCGCCGAGCGGCGCCCAGCCGGCCAGGTCGCGCTCGAAGTCGCCGTCGGCGAGCAGGTTCCCGGGGGTGGGCCGGATCGGCCGGGTCGCCGGCGCGGTCGTGGTCGTCGCCGCCCGGGCCCGGGTGGTGGCCGGCGCCGCCGCCCGGCGCCCGCCGTCGCCGGTGTCCCGGGTCAGCAGGGCGATCATCAGGGTGATGGCGGCCAGGCCGAGCATGGCCCCCAGGAACACCTGCTGGAGCCGGGACAGCCCGAACCGCGGGGGTGGTTCGGCCAGGTGCCTGGGGGCGCGCGTCGCCATTGGCGAAGTCTGGCTGGCCGAACCGCCCCCGGCAACATCCGGCCACCAGCCACAACAGTCTCAGCCGGCGCCGCGGACCTCCGAGGCGATGTGGGCCAGGACGCCGTTCACGAACCGGCCCGACTCGGCGGTCGACAGCAGCTTGGCCAGCTCGATCGCCTCGTCGAGGACGACCGCGGTCGGGACCTCGGGCCGGGCGGCCAGCTCGAAGGCGGCCAGGCGGAGCAGGTTGCGGTCGACCAGCGGCATCCGCTCGATCGTCCAGTGCTCGGCGGCGTCGGTGATGCGGGCGTCCAGCTCGAGCAGCAGCCCGGCGACCCCGTCGACCAGCTCCACGGTGTAGGCGTCGAGGGCGCCGGCCTCGCGGTCGTCGCGGTGGCGGGCCAGCACCTCGGCCACGGGCCGGTCCAGCAGGTCGGCCTCGAACAGGATGTCGAGGGCGCGCCGGCGGGCGGCCGAGCGGGTCCCGGGCGCGGCCACCGGGTCGCTCACTGCACCCGGGTCAGGTACGCCCCGGAGCGGGTGTCGACCTTGACGCGGTCGCCGGTCTCCACGAACAGCGGCACCTGGACCACGGCCCCGGTCTCGACCGTGGCCGGCTTGGTCGCCCCCGAGACCCGGTCGCCCTTGACCCCGGGCTCGGTCTCGGTGACCTCGAGCTCGACCGCGGCCGGGAGCTCGACCCCGATGGCCGAGCCGTCGTAGAAGGTCACGTACGGGGTGGCGCCGTCGGTGAGCCAGCTGGCCGCGCCACCGACCGCGTCGGCGTCGACCACCGACTGGTCGTAGGTCTGGGTGTCCATGAAGTGGAAGCCGGTCTCGTCGCGGTACAGGTACTGCATCTCGCGCTTCTCGAGGATGGCCACCTCGACCGGCTCATCCGCCCGGAAGGTCTTGTCCAGGGTGCGCCCGGTGCGGACGTTCTTGAGCTTGGTCCGCACGAAGGCGCCGCCCTTGCCCGGCTTGACGTGCTGGAACTCGACGACGTTCATCAGGTTGCCGTCGAGGTTGAGGGTCATGCCGTTCTTGAGGTCATTGGTGGTCGCCATGGGATCACCCTATCACCGGTTCAGGGGCCCGAAACGCGGCCGGCCAGGTACCCCTCGACCACCTCGGCCAGGACCGACAGCGGCACCCCGCCGGTGCCGAGGACCAGGTCGTGGAAGGCGCGCCGGTCGAACCGGTCGCCCAGCCGGGCCTCGGCCTGGCGGCGGAGCCGGACCAGCTCCAGGCGGCCGACCATGTAGGCCAGGGCCTGGGCGGGCTCGGCCACGTACCGGTCGACCTCGTTCTCGACGTTGACCCGGGTCAGGGCGGAGTTGGCCAGCAGGTAGTCGATCGCCTGGTCGCGGCTCCAGCCGAGCTGGTGCAGGCCGGTGTCGACGACCAGCCGGCAGGCCCGCCAGGAGTCGAACGACAGCATGCCGAAGCGCTCCAGGTCGCCCGAGTAGAGGCCGAGCTCGTCGGCCAGGCGCTCGGTGTACAGGGCCCAGCCCTCGCTGAAGGCGGTGACGTAGCCGAAGCGCCGGAACCGGGGCAGCTCCTCCAGCTCCTGGGCCAGGGCGAACTGGAGGTGGTGGCCGGGCACGCTCTCGTGGAAGGCCAGGGCCTCGTACTCGTACCGGGTCCGGGTCTCGGGGGCCGAGGTGTTGAGCCAGTGGACCCCGGGGTGGCTGCCGTCGGCGGCCGGCGGCTGGTAGTAGCCGAGGACGGCGTCCCTGGCCTCGTACGGGCTCATCTCGTCGACCCGGCAGGGTGCCCTGGGGGCGCGGCCGACGATCGCCGGCAGGGCGGCGACGGCCCGGGCCAGGGCGTCGCGGCCCGACTGGAGGATCTCGGCGGCCCCTGTGAACCGCAGGGCCGGGTCGTCGCGCAGCCGGTGCAGGACCTGGCCCATGTCGGCGGTGCCGAGCACCTTGGAGCCCAGGGCCCGGTACTCCTCGGCCAGCTCGGCGACCAGCTCCAGGCCGAGCCGGTGGAGCTCGGCCGGGTCGCGGTCGGTGGTGGTGTGGTGGCGGACCGCGGCCAGGTAGACGGCGTCGCCGCCGGGGACGTGGGCCAGGCCGCAGCGGTCGTCGGGGCGGGCGCGCTCCATGACCTCGTCGGCCAGCAGGTCGCGGTAGCGGGCCATGGCCGGTCGCACCGACCCGGTGACCACCTCGGCCAGCCGGTTCCGGAACCGGCCGGCGTCCACCCCGGCCGGGGGCTGGGGCATCAGCAGCGGGTCGTCGGCGACTGGGCCGGCCAGGTAGGTGTCGAGCTGGCGGATGGCCGCGCGGACCCCGAGGGCGGGCGGGGTCCGGCCGGCGGCCAGCCCGGCCCGGAGCCGGTCGCCGGCCTGGTCGAGGCAGCCGGCCAGCCCGGCGCAGCGCTCGGTGTAGTCGGCGGCCTGCTCTGGGGTGGCCAGGGTGACCTTGGCGACCAGACCGAGCACCGCCGTCTGGATGCCGCTGCTGGTGGCCGACACGGTCAGTTCGGGCCAGCGGGCGGCCAGCCCGGCCCGGTGGTCGGCCAGGCCGCGGCCCAGCATGGCCAGGGTGATCCGGTCCTGGGGCCCGAGCGGCGCGGCGTCGACCCCGGCCAGCCGGCGCTCCAGGTCGGCCAGGCGCCGGTCGGTGGCGGTCTCGGCGGCCTCGGACAGGTCGGGGACCTGGGCGTCCCAGCCGCGGACGCCGAGCACGGTGGCGTCGAAGGGCGAGGCGTCCATGACCGCCGTGAAGTACGCCTCGGCCAGGTCGGCCAGCGTGTCGGGGCCAGCGGTCACAGCTCCAGCAGCTCCTTGGGGGTGGTGGTGAGAAGCTCGTGGCCGCCGGGGCGGGCGACCACCAGGTCCTCGATGCGGACCCCGCCGAACCCGGGCAGGTAGACCCCGGGCTCGACCGTCACCGGGGTGCCGGCGGCGATCCGGTCGCGGGAGCCGGCCCGCAGCCGCGGGGCCTCGTGGATCTCCAGGCCGATCCCGTGGCCGGTCGGATGCGGGAAGGAGTCCCCCAGCCCGGCGTCGGTGATCGGCTGGCGGCAGGCCCGGTCGACCTCGGCGGCCGGCACCCCGGCCTCCAGGCAGGCCAGCCCGGCCGCCTGGGCGCCCCGGACCAGCTCGTACAGGTCGCGCTGGCGCTGGGAGGCCTTGCCGAGCACGAGCGTGCGGGTCATGTCGGCGCAGTAGCCGTCCACCCGGGCCCCGAAGTCGAGCTTGATCCAGTCCCCGGCCCGCAGCGGCCGCTGGCCGGGGTGGTGGTGGGGCTCGGCGGCCTGCTCCCCGAAGGCGACGATGGTTTCGAAGGCCAGCCCGTCGGCGCCCAGGCGGCGCATGGCCAGCTCCAGGTCGACGGCCACCTCCCGCTCGGTCACGCCCTCGCGCAGGGCCGGCAGCAGCCCCTCCAGGGCCTCCGCGCCGAGCCGGGCCGCCTCCCGCATGGCCGACAGCTCCCGCTCGTCCTTGACCTCGCGCAGCTCCTCGACCAGGGGCGGGGCGGCCATCACGGCCTGGCCGGGCAGGCCGGAGCGCAGCCGCTGGCCCTCGGCCCAGGTCAGCCCGGCCGGCTCGAACCCCAGCCCGTTGCCCCCGGTCCGCACCACCCCGCCGACGGCGCCGATCAGGTCGCCGGGGGCGAGCACGACCTCGGCCCCGGGGACCTCGGCGGCGGCCTGGTGCCGGTAGCGGCCGTCGGTGAAGAACAAGGTGCGGTCGTGCAGCAGCAGCAGGGCCCCGTAGGTCCCGGTGAAGCCGGTCAGGTAGCGGACGTTGACCGGCTTGGTGACCAGCAGAGCCGACAGGTCGGCGTGAGCCAGCAGGCCGCGCAGGGCGTGGCGCCTGGCCTCGGTGTAGGCATGGCCGTCGTTGGGCACGCGAAAGGTCCTTTCCCCCGGGCTGCCCCGGTCCCATCTTGCCAACCCGGCTCAGGCGCGGCGAGCCAGCAGGTCGGCGGCGGCGCGGAGGCCCAGGTCGTAGCTGGCCGGGCCCAGGCCGGCGATCACGGCCGCCGCCACCGGGGCCACGGCCAGGTGGTGGCGCCAGCGCTCCCGGGCGTGGACGTTGGAGAGGTGGACCTCGACCACCGGGATCCCGGACGCCTCGACGGCGTCGCGGACGGCGTAGGAGGTGTGGGCCAGCGCCCCCGGGTTGCAGACGGCCGCCGCCACCCCACGGCCCCGCGCCGCCAGCAGGGCCTCGACCAGGTCGCCCTCGTGGTCGGACTGGAGGCCCTCCACGGCCAGGCCGAGCTCGCCGGCCAGCTTGGCCAGGCGGTCCATGATCTGGTCCAGGTCGAGGGCCCCGTAGTGCCCGGGGTCGCGCCGGCCGAGCGCCCCCAGGTTGGGTCCGTGCAGGACCAGCACCAGCGGCCCCTCCCCGGTCACGGGATAGTGCCTCATCGCGGGTCCTTCTCGAGCGACCGGATGGCCGCGACCAGCACCTGGCGGTCGGGGGCGGTCACGACCTGGGGCTGGCCGAGGTCGCGGAGCAGGACCAGGCGCAGGCCCTGGCGCTGCTTCTTGTCGGTGGCCATGGCCGCAAGGGCCCGGTCGGGGTCGACCCGGACCCCGCCCACGGGCAGGCCGAGGGCGGCCAGCAGCTCGATGTGGCCGTCGGCCAGGCCGGGGCGGGCCAGGCCGACGGCCTCGGCGACCCGGGCCGCGAACACCATGCCGAGCGAGACCGCCTCCCCGTGCCGCAGCCCCCGGTAGCCGGCCAGCCGCTCCAGGGCATGGCCGAGGGTGTGGCCGTAGTTCAGCAGCAGGCGACCCACCGCGCCGTCGCCGGCCTGCTCGCGCTCGTCGGCGGCCACGGCGGCCGCCTTGACCCGGACCGCCCCCTCGACCAGGGGGGCGAGGGCGTCGGGGTCGGCGGCCAGGGCCGCCGTGGCCGAGCGGGCCAGGG
>DATABK010000714.1:0-7571 GCA_036259695.1 Actinomycetes bacterium
CGTACATCGTGATGTGGAGCAGCCACGGCAGCAGGAAGTCCCCCTCCTCCAGCTCCGCCCATTGGGATGTAGGTCGTCCGTGCCGGGAACGGCGGACCGCTGGCCCAGGACCGCACCTCCTCGGGTTGGAGCCCCTGCAGCTCCCGGGCCGCCCTGGCCACCCGAACCATCTGCGCCTGTTCGTCCTCGATCCGCTCCACCTCAGCATCCTTGGCCGGGCCATGCTTGTCGGCGAGCCGCCGCCAGTGCCCGACCACCCACGGGTTCCCCTCGGCCAGCAGGTCGACCAGCCGCTCCTGGTAGAAGGCACCCGTCCCCGGCGCGCGGGGGCGGCGCAGCATGCCATGGCGCAGCTCCTGCCAGCCCTGCTCCTCGGGCGCCCGGGCCGGGTCGGGGCGGGGGGTGCCGGGCGGGGCCGCGTACACCCGGACCGGACTCCCCCATAGCTTGCGCCGATCCTTGGAGTGCAGCTCCTTCTGCACCACCAGCACGTCCCAGCCGGTCAGGTCCTCAACGACGTGGTGGCGACGCCGGCGACTCCACCGCCAGCCCCAGGGCCCGGTGTAGCGGTAGCGGTGCCGGTCCCCGGCCACCTCCACCTTCCGGTAGGCATACAGCGCTCCCCCGCCAACCCACACCGGGGTGCCTCGCCAGCAGGGATGGGTCAGGCCGATCTCGGAGGCCATGTCCTCCTCGGGGCTCTCGAACACCGCCCCGGCCCACTCGGGCGGGCCATCGAGGATCTCGACCAGCGGCATCCCATGATGGTACTGCGGCCTATCCCGAGCTCGACGGCTCCCCGCAGCCTCTTGCAACATCCGGGCTGTTGACACGCGGAAGGAGATGCAGGAGCCAGGTTCGATGGGACATCGCCGGGAGATTCGTTGAGACGGGACACGACGGGTTGGATGATTGCCCGACCGGACGTCGGAGGGAGGGCCCAGGGACGTGGCACGGCCCCAACGAGGATGGGGGCGGCACGCTGCTCGCGCTGGGATGCTGGCGGTCGCAGCCGTGGCGCTGATGGGACTGGTGTGGCTCGCCCGCACGGGCGAGCTTGGCCGCAGCGACAAGCTCGCCGTCGTGGGAATCGCTGTGGGCGTGGTCGGGGCGCTGCTGGCGATCCCGCAGTCGCGGGCGGCCATCCTGGAGCTCCGTCGGCCCCCGGCCGTCCCTGCCGACGACCAGGCCGCACTGGAGTCGGCCGCCGAACGGCTGGCTGCCGCCGTACGTGCCCAGTGGCAGGCCGAGGCGGGGCTGCGCGGGCTGCATCGGCCGGAGCCGCTGCGGCTGACCTGGACGGCGACCGCCCGCCCGGTCGCCGCCCCCGCGCACACCATCACCGCGGGGATCGTCGCCGGCCGGGTGGTGCGGCTGCGGCTGCACGGCCACCTTGACGAGGTCGCCGACAGCTTCCTGGCGTTGCCGCACCGCCGGCTGGTCGTGCTCGGCGCCCCCGGTGCCGGCAAGACCGTGCTGGCCATGCTGCTCACCCTCGCGCTGCTTGGCCGTCGCCAGCCCAACGAGCCGGTCCCGGTCCTGCTGGGCCTGTCGCGGTGGGACCCGACCGCCGAGCACCTCCACGCCTGGTTGGCACGCCGGCTTGGCGAGGACTACCCCGCCACGCGCAGCTCCGGCTTCGGGCCCGACGTCCCGCAGCGGCTGCTGGCTGCCGGCCGGGTTCTGCCGCTGCTCGACGGCCTCGACGAGCTCCCGGACGATGTACGCGCCATCGCCGTCGCCGAGCTGGATCGGGCGCACGGCGCCCAGCCGCTGGTGCTCACCTGCCGGTCTGAGGAGTTCGAGCGGGCCGTCGCCACCGGCGGGACGCTGACCGCCGCCGCGGTCGTGGAGCTGGAGCCGGTTGCCGCCGGGCAGGCGGCGGCGTTCCTGCAGACCACCGCCCCACCGGCCGTGACCGCCCGTTGGGACGAGGTCGCTGGCCACCTGCACGCCAACCCTGAGGGGGACCTGGCCTGTGCACTGTCAACGCCGCTGCTGGTGGCGTTGGCCCGCGCCGTCTATGCCAGCCCGGCGCGTGATCCCGCCGAGCTGGTCGCCCTGGCCCGGGCAGGCGGCCGGACAGCGGTCCAGGACCGCCTCCTGGAGGGATTCATTCCAGCCGCGTTCGCCGCCCTACCGCCGGCACCGGGCAGCCTTGCGCCATCGCGACGCTGGGACCCGCAGGCGGCCAGGCGCTGGCTGACCGTGCTGGCGGTGCACCTCGACCGGCAGCACACCCGCGACCTGGCCTGGTGGCAGCTTCACCGTCTGCTCCCGGCCCGGACCGTCGGCATGCTCGTCGGGCTCGTGTTCGGGCTCGTTGTCGGACTCGTGAGCGGGCTCGTTCTCGAGCTCTTCACCGGGGTCCTGATCGGGCTCACGGTCGGGACCGTGATCGCGCTCGTGGTGGGGTTCCGGGGCCGAGCCCAGGCATGGGAAGCTCCTGCCCAGGTCGCCACCCGGGTCTGGGGCCGGCTGGGCCGGCTCGCGCTGGGGCTGATGGGTGTCTCCGCGGTCATTCTTGTCTTCGTGGTCCTTGGTGAACTCGGGGTCCGGCGTTGGACCGGGCTCGAAGGCGGGCTCATCCTGTTGTTCCTGCTCGGGCTCGCGGGCGTGCTCGACGACGTCCTCCGCCGGCCGGTCGATACAACGCTCGCGGTCACTCCGCGATCCGTCTACCATCGCGACAGGATCGTGACGATCGTGCGCGGGCTCATCGGGGGGCTCACGCTGGGGCTCGCGTTCGGGCTGGCCGACCGATTCTCCGGCGGGCCCGCCGTCGGGTTCACGAGCGGGCTCGCGGTCGGGCTCGTCCTCGGCGCATGGGGTCGGTTCACCCTGGTGCGAGGCTGGCTTGCCCTGCGCGGCCACCTGCCTTGGCGGCTGCTGGGCTTCCTCGATGACGCCCACCGCCTGGGGGTGCTTCGCCAGGCCGGCGCGGTCTACCAGTTCCGCCACGCTCTGCTCCATGACCACCTGGCCGCCAGCGGCGCTCCCCCATCAACCCGTCACGGAGTGCCCTGACAGGCCGAGGCGGCCCACCCTCAGGATCAGCGGCCAGGCCGGCCACGACGGTGGTGATGAGGACGTCGGCCGGGCCGGCCCGCCGGACTCCCCCGCCGACCTCGACACGTCCTGGGTGGGCGAGACATCCGCCACCTGGCCGAGATCGGCCGGTGGTCGCTTCCCGGCCGCAGGTGTGGTACACCTGACGCACATGTCTAGACAACTTGGGGACCTTGGGTCCTGGGACGTCGTGGTGGTGGGGTCGGGCAGTGCCGGGAGCGCGGCGGCGATCTCGGCGGCTCGGGCCGGGGCGCGGACCCTGCTGGTGGAGAAGCTGCCGTTCCTGGGTGGGGTGTCCACGGCGGTGCTGGACACGTTCTACGGCTTCTACACGCCGGGGAGCCGGGCCGCCAAGGTCGTCGGCGGGGTCGCGGACGAGGTGGTGGCCGGGCTGCGGCGGCTCGGGACGGTGGTGGAGCGGCCCAACACCTACGGGGCCGGGACCGGGGTCACCTATCTGGCCGAGCACCTCAAGGTGGTGTGGGAGTCGCTGGTCACCGGGGCCGGGGCGGCGGTGCTGCTGCACGGGTTCGTGCAGGACGCCGAGGTCCGGGAGGGGCGGGTGCGGCGGCTGGTGGTGGCGACCAAGGCCGGGCTGGCCCAGCTCCGGGCAACGGTGGTGGTCGACGCCAGCGGCGACGCCGACGTCTGCCACTTCGCCGGGCTGGGCTACGAGCTGGCCGGGGCGGCCGAGCCGGCCCAGACCCTCACCACCACCTTCCGGCTGGTCAACGTGGACCTGGAGCGGCGGCGGACGCTCGGCAAGGAGGAGCTGCACCGGCTGATGGCCGAGGCGGCCGCCAGCGGCGCCTACGACCTGCCGCGCCGCGACGGGTCGGACCACCTGACCCCGGTCGAGGGGGTGACGGCCACGGTGATGACCCGGCTGGCCTCGGCCCGCCGCGACGGCGACCGGGTGGTCAACGCCACCGACCCGGCGCTGCTCACCGAGGCCGAGATGGCCGGGCGGCGCCAGGCCCTTGAGTACGTGCGGTTCCTGGTCGACCGGGTCCCGGGGTACGAGCGGGCCCGGCTGGGCGCGCTCAGCACCCAGGTCGGGGTTCGCGAGACCCGGCGGGTCTTCGGCGACGCCCGCCTCACCGCCGACGACGTCCTGTCGGCCCGCCAGTTCGACGACCAGATCGGGCTGTGCGGGGCGCCGCTGGAGGACCACCACGACGGCGCCGGGACCCGCTGGCGGTACCTGCCCGACGGCCAGGTCGTCGGGATCCCGTTCGCGACCCTGGTGGCCCGCGACGCCGCCAACGTGCTGGTGGCCGGCCGCTGCTTCTCGGCCACCCACGACGCTCACGCCGCCGTGCGGTCGATGGCCCAGTGCATGGCCATGGGCCAGGCCGCGGGCACGGCGGCGGCCCTGGCCGTGACCGCCGGGGCCGAGCTCCGCGACCTGGCGTTCGGGCGGCTCCGGGCGGCCCTGGCCGCTGCCGGGGCGATCCTGGAGCCGGGCCTGGCCACGGCGGCGCCATGAGCGGTCCCATGAACCAGGTCCGGACCGTCCTCGGCGACGTCCCCTCCGACCGGCTCGGCATGTGCTTCGCCCATGAGCACCTGATCATCGACGGCGGCGTGGCCAAGCTGGTCAACCCGGAGATCTCGCTCCAGAGCGTCGCCGATGCGGTGGCCGAGCTCGGCCCCTGCGTGGCCGCCGGGCTGCGGGCGGTGGTCGACGCCATGCCGGCCGACGCCGGCCGCAACGTGGCCAAGCTGGCCGAGATCAGCCGCCAGACCGGCGTCCACGTGGTCGCGGCCACCGGCCTGCACCACGCCCGCTTCTACGGCGAGCGCCACTGGGGGGAGCTGCTGGGCCCCGAGGAGCTGGCCGAGCTGTTCCTGGCCGACCTCACCGAGGGCATCGACGCCCACGACCTCAACGGGCCGGTGGTGCGGCGCACCGAGCACCGGGCCGGGGTGGTCAAGGCCGCCGGGAGCCTGGACGGGCCCAGCGACCGCGACCGGCGGGTGTTCGAGGCCGCCGCCATCGCCGCCACCCGGGCCGGGACGGCCCTGCTGACCCACTGCGAGGCCGGCACCGGCGGCCTGGCCCAGCTGGAGCTGCTGGACGGCCTGGGGATGCCGGCCGAGCGGGTGATCCTGTCCCACACCGACAAGGTGGTCGACCGCGGCTACCACCGCGAGCTGCTGGCCGCCGGCGCCTGGCTGGTCTACGACCAGGGCCTGCGGGCCCCCGAGGACACCGCCCGGCTGGTCCGCTGGATGGTCGAGGACGGCCACGCCGACCGGCTGCTGCTCGGCACCGACGGGGCCCGGCGGTCGCTGTGGTCGGTGCTGGGCGGCGCCCCCGGCCTGGCCGCCCTGGCCACCGAGCTCGGCAGGCGGCTGGAAGGCGAGCTCGGCCCGGCGGTCATGGACCGCATCTGGGTCGCCAACCCGGCCGCCGCCCTGGAGCTGCGCCCGGGCACGGCCGGCCTGGACGAGGCCCCGGCGGCGGGGTCGCGCCGGTGAGCCGGCTGGCCGGGAAGGTCTGTGTCGTCACCGGGGCGACCGGGATGGCCGCCGACGCGGCCCGGCGGTTCGCCGCCGAAGGGGCCGAGGTCTGGGTGGTGGCCCGGGAACGGGAGGAGTGTGAGGCCCTCGGGCTGCCGTTCGCCGTGGCCGACCTGCGGGAGGAGGCGGCCGCCGAGGCCGCCTTCGCCGCCGTCCGGGAGGCCTGCCCGCGGATCGACGCCCTCTACGCCGTGGCCGGGGCCAGCGGCCGGCCGCTGGGCGACGGGCCGGTGCACGAGCTGTCCCTGGCCGCCTGGGACGGCACCCTGGCCCTGAACGCCACCCCGGCGTTCCTGGCCGCCCGGGAGGCCCTGCGGGCCATGCTCGGCCAGGAACCGGGGCCGTCGGGCAGCCGCGGCTCGCTGCTGCTGATGTCGAGCGTGCTCGCCTCCTCCCCCACCCCGACCCTGTTCACCACCCACGCCTACGCGGCCGCCAAGGCGGCCACCATCGGGCTGGTCCGGGCCATGGCCGCCTCCTACGGCGAGCACGGCATCCGGGTCAACGCCCTGGCCCCGGCGCTGGTCCGCACCCCCATGAGCCGCCGGGCGGCCGCCGACGCGGCCAGCGTGGCCTTTGCCGAGCGCCGCCAGCCGCTCACCGGCGGGTTCCTGGACCCGGCGGACGTGACCGGGGCCGCCGTCTATCTGTGCAGCGACGAGAGCCGGGCCGTCACCGGGCAGGTGCTTGCGGTGGACGGCGGCTGGACCGTGACCTGAACCCGACCGACTGGAGGACCGAATGGCTGTGCCCTGGACCGTCGAGACCATCACCGTGGAGAAGGTCGCCAAGACGATCGACCACTCGCTGCTGCGGCCCGAGCTGACCCTGGACGAGGTGCTGGCCGGCTGCGACCTGGCCGCCGCCTACCAGGTGGCCTCGGTCTGCTGCCGGCCCCTGGACGTCGCCCAGTGCCGCGACGCCCTGGAGGGCAGCGGCGTCGCCGTGGGCACGGTGGTCGGCTTCCCGCACGGGTCGAGCACCACCGCCGTCAAGGCCGCCGAGGCCGGGCTGGCCCTGGACGACGGGGCCACCGAGCTCGACATGGTCCTGGCCATCGGCTGGCTGCGGTCCAAGAAGGACGCCTACGTCCAGGACGACATCGCCGCCGTGGTCGCCGTGGCCCATGACCGCGACGCCATCGTCAAGGTCATCCTCGAGAACGCCTACCTGACCGACGAGGAGAAGGTGCGGGGCTGCCAGCTGGCCGAGGCGGCCGGGGCCGACTTCGTGAAGACCTCGACCGGGTACGCGCCGTCGGGCTCGACCATGGACGACCTGCGGCTGATGCGGGCCAGCGTGTCCGAGCGGGTCAAGGTCAAGGCGGCCGGGGGCATCCGCACCCTCGACCTGCTCATCGAGGGCCTGAACGCGGGCATGGACCGGTGCGGGGCCACCGCCACCGCGGCCATCATCGACGACCTCAAGGCCCGGCAGGGGCGGTGACCGTCCGCTACCTGGGCATCGACCTCGGCGGGACCAACAGCAAGCTGGCCGTGCTCGAGGTCGCCGGCGACCGGAGGGCCCTGGTGGCCACGGCGACCATCCCGACCGGGCCTGGCGGCGACCCGGGCGAGGTGATCGGCCGGCTGGGCGCCGCCGGGGCGCGGCTGGTGGCCACCCACGGGCCGGTGGCGGCGGCCGGGGCCGGCGTCCCCGGGCTGTTCGACGAGGCCACCGGGCGGATCGTGCTGTTCCCGAACCTGCCCCCGGCCTGGACGGGGGCGGCGTTCCGGGAGCCCCTGGCCGACCGGCTGGGGCTGCCGGTGGCCCTGATCAACGACGCCCGCGCCTTCACCCTGGCCGAGAGCCGGATGGGGGCGGCCGCCGGCTGCCCGACGGTGGTCTGCCTGACCCTTGGCACCGGGGTCGGCGGGGGCGTGGTCGTCGACGGGCGGCTGCGCTTCGGCCCCTCGGGGCGGGCCGGCGAGCTCGGCCACCAGGTCATCGAGGTCGGCGGGCCGCCGTGCGGCTGC
>DATABK010000715.1:0-2183 GCA_036259695.1 Actinomycetes bacterium
CCCCTGTCGGCCGAGCCGACCCCCTATGTCCGGGCCGGCGACCTCGTGCCCGCGGCCTGCGGGGTCGCCCTGGCCGCGGGGGTGGTCGTGGCTGCCCGGGGCCGGCGGGTCAGGCGCGACGGTAGCGGGCGTCGAACAGGCAGTACGCCCCGAAGCATGCCAGCCCGGCCGCGACGATGAGCAGCAGGGCGGTGCCGTACGGCTGGCCGGCCAGGGTCTTGAGGGCGGTGTCCATGCCGGTGGCCTTCTCCGGGTCGTAGCTGACCGCCGAGTAGACCAGCAGCAGCCCGATGATCCCGTAGGCGACCCCCAGGGCCGACCAGCCCACCTGCCCGAACCGGATGGCGGCGTCCCGGGCGTGGGGCTCGGCCCCGGCCAGGTCGAGGTCCTCGACGAAGGTCTTGGCCATCCCCCGGTGGACCAGGTAGATGGCGATGGCCACGATCCCCAGGCCGACGAGCGCGACCAGCAGCTCCCCGGCCGGCCAGTCGAAGACCTTGTCGATGAAGGCCGCCTTCTCGCCCTTGGACTTGCCGCCCTTGCCCGAGGCCACCTTGAAGGAGCTGAAGGCCAGCGCCCCCGCGACCGCGGCCTCGCCCAGGCTGACCAGCCGCTGCAGGGTCCGCTTGCGCTGGGGTCGCCGCCAGCCGTGGCCCCAGCCGGCCTCGGCCAGTTGCCATAGGGTCAGGGCGGCCAGGCCGGCGGTCAGCACCCAGAGGAAGAACCGGCCCGCCGGCTGCTCGGCGATGGTCTGGAGGGCGCCCGTCTTGTCGGCCTTGCCGCCGCCGCCGAGCGCGACCCGGACCGCCAGGTAGGCGACCAGCAGGTGGACGACCCCGTAGGCGACCAGCCCGACCCGGCCCAGGGTCTTGACCGGGCCGCTGTCGGCCGCCTGCCTGGCCGTCCGCTCGGCCCGCCTGGCCTGGCCCCGGGCGCTCAACTCCCCGCCGCCGGGGACTCGGCGACGTGGTCGGCGGCGTGGGCGTCGCGGTCCCCCATCGGCTTGGTCGGGCCGGCGGTGGTGTCCTTGGCCGTCTGCAGCTCCATCTCGGTGTTCAGCTCGGCCCCGACGAGCACGATCACCGCGGTCAGGTAGAGCCAGAACATCAGGATGATGACCCCGGCCAGGGCCCCGTAGGTCTTGTTGTAGTTGCCGAAGGAGTTCACGTAGATCGAGAACCCGATCGAGGCCAGGACCCAGAGCAGGGTGGCGATCCCCGAGCCCCAGCTCACCCAGCCCCACTTGGGCTCGTCGCGGTCGGGCGCGTAGCGGTACAGCACGGCCAGCCCGACGATCAGCAGCCCGGCCAACAGCACCCAGCGCAGGACCGCGAAGACCCACTGCAGCACGGTCGGCCAGCTGTCGGCCACCGGCGGGAAGCCGGCGATCAGGGCCAGGGCGACCGCCATCAGCACCATCGCGCCAAGGGTGAGCACGATGGCCAGCCCCCGCAGCTTCAGGAACTTGCGGCTCTCTGTCTCGTCATAGGCCAAGTTGACCCCGGTGATCAGCGCCTTCATGCCGCTTGAGGCGCTCCAGAGCGCGGTCAGGATCCCGATGACGGTGGCCACCCCGAGGGCGCCGCCGGCTCCACTGGTGATCTCCCGTATCTGCTCGCGGAGGATTTCGGCGGTGGACTCTGACAGCATGTTGGTCAGGTCGTCGAGCTGCTGGCGGACCGTCTCGGGGTCGGCGACCAACCCGTAGATCGAGACGCCGGCGATGATGGCCGGGAACAGCGACAGCAGGGTGTAGAAGGCCACCCCGGCCCCGAGTAGCGGGACCTGGTCCTGCTTGACCTCCTTGGCGGTCCGCTTGGCGATGTCCTTCCAGCCCTTGGGCGGGATCTCCTGGGGCGAGTCGGCCTGGCGGCCGTGCTTGTCGTTGGTGACGGCCCCGGGGTCGGTCTCGTGGTTCGCCCCCGGCCCGCCGCCGCCGGCCGCGCCCAGCCCGCCTGGGGCCTCCTGGCCGCCACTCCCGCCGCCGCCGCCCTGGTCGGCGGCCTTGGCCTTGGCTCCGCCGGCGCTCTTGCGCCCCACCAGCACGGCGGTGGCGAGCATGCCGACCCGCAGCGTCGATCTGGCCATCCTCCGGGTCAGTCCCGGTCGCTTCCTCTTCTTGCCCGCCGCCTTGGCCACCGGCCCTCCCTGCAGTCAGATGTGAATGTTTGCGAAACTTTGAC
>DATABK010000716.1:0-4176 GCA_036259695.1 Actinomycetes bacterium
ACGACCGATCCGCCCGGTGCCGGCCCGACCACCACAACCCGGCGGCCGACGACCACGACCGATCCGCCGACCACGACCACGAGGCGGCCGACGACCACCACCCGGCCGCCCACGACCACGCGCCCACCGACCACCACCCGGCCCTCGACGACGACGACCACCGAGCCGTGCCAGCCGACCACCACCAGCACCACCACGAGCGGGCCGAGCACGACCACGTCGTCGACGACGACCACGACCACGGCCCCGGGTGGCTCGACGACCACGACCACCACCCTGCCGCCCTGCGGCTAGGCGGTCAGGACCAGGCGGCCAGCTCGGCCTCGAGCAGTGGCCGGGCCCAGGCCAGGAACAGCCCCAGCATGTAGGGCGTCTCCGGCCAGGCGCGGCTGGCCGGGCGGGTGAGCGTCCCCCAGAGGGAGCCGCCGACCCCGGCCCCGTAGACGTCGTTGAAGCGGTCGACCCGACGGACCCAGCCCGGCCACCACGCCGGGTCCCAGGTGAGGTGCCCCCCGGCGCGGCGGTAGGCCAGGCGGTTGACCGACGCGAACGCCCGCCAGCGCCAGCGGATCCCCGGCGGCCGTCCCGGGCGGCCCAGGTAGTAGGTGCGCAGGGCGGCCGAGAGGGGCTGACCGGCGGCCAGCGCCCACTGGGCCCGCACGGCGAACACGTCGATGTCGCCGAGCAGGTCGGCCGAGGGGGCCGACATCATGTAGTAGGCGTCCCGGTCGGCCGCCGGCAGGGGGCGCGAGACCCGCGGGTCGGGGGCGCCCTCGGCGTGCCTGGTGGTCCAGACCGAGGCCATGCCGACGTCGGCCACCCAGCCGGTGGCGTCGATGTTGGGCACCCCGTAGGCCGAGAAGGGCACGGTGGTGCGCGGGTGCAGCAGGGCCTCCAGGCCCAGGAACAGGTGGCCGATGTCCACCTGCTCGCCCGATGGCAGCAGGACGTACGGCGAGGGGTTGTCGCCGACGCCGTTCTCGTCGGCCCTGGCCGTCAGGTGGCGGAGGGCGGTCCGTCCCAGCCGCGGGTTGCCGTGCAGGGTCCTGCTCCCGTGGGCCCGTGCGTCGGGCAGGAGCTGGGAGACCAGGAACCCCGAGTAGTAGGTGTTGCGGATGCGCGAGAGCAGGTCGGCGGGGGAGTCCTCAGCGAAGGCGTGCTCGGCCTCCTCCAGGTAGGCGACGAACTGGTCGGCCGGGACGACGGCCTCCGGGCCGGTCAGGGCGGCCGGCCGCGCCCAGCGCCGCGACCAGAGGCCCGAGGCGCCGTGGCCCCCGCTCAGGCCGGCGGCCCGCCGGACCGCGGCCCACAGGGCGACCGCCCGGCGCCGGGCCGTCCGGTCGGCGTGGAGGTGGTGGACGGCCGGGAACAGGGTCCGGATGGTCGGCACATGGATCGAGCCTGCGGTGGGGATGGCCAGGCTCCCGGCCGAGGTGCCGCCCGGGGCGACCAGGCGCAGGGCGGACGGAGCGACCGGAAGGTCGGCCAGTGCCAGCTCGGCCCGCTGCTCCATCGCAGTGTCTCCGGGTCGGAGTTCCCACCTGGGTCCGGTCGACGGACCCGTCTCGGACAATCATGCCCATCAACGCTGAATCAGGCAATCCCGCACGGAACCTGTGCGGGAACCGTGACGAATCGCGCTAGACCAGGCGGCGGTCGCTGGCCCAGCGGGTCAGCTCGTGGCGGCTGGAGAGCTGGAGCTTGCGCAGCACCGACGACACGTGGGTCTCCACCGTCTTCACCGACAGGTGCAGCCGGCGCGCGACCTCCTTGTAGGTGAAGCCCCGGGCGATGTGGCGCAGGACCTCGCGTTCGCGGGCGGTGAGCTGATCCAGTTCGGGGTCGACGACGCCGGTCAGGTCGCCGTGGAAGGCGTCGAGCACGAACCCGGCCAGCCGGGGGGAGAACACGGCGTCGCCGGCCTGGACCCGACGGATGGCGGCGGCCAGGTCGGGCGGGGAGATGGTCTTGGTCACGTACCCACGGGCTCCGGCCCGGATCACCCCGATCACGTCCTCGGCCGCGTCCGACACCGACAGGGCCAGGAAGCGGATGTCCTGGTCGGTCTGGCGGACCGCCTCCAGCACGGCCCGGCCGCCCCCGCCGGGCAGGTGGACGTCAAGCAGGACCACGTCCGGCCGGGTCCGGCGGATGCCGTCCACGGCCGTGTCCACCTCGCCGGCCTCGCCGACGATCTCGAACTCCGAGCCCAGCTCGGCCCGGAGTCCCGAGAGGAAGAAGTGGTGGTCGTCCACCAGGAACACCCTGATCATCGGGGCACCCCCCTGGGGTTCCCAGAACCCCTCCGGATCATTGCTGACTCCTCGGCAGGCGGAGCTGGACCTCGGTGCCCTCGCCGGGGCTGGAGAGGATGGTGACCGAGCCGCCGTGGCGCCGGATGCGGCCGCGGATCGAGTCGGCGATGCCGCGCCGGTCGGTCGGCACCTGGTCGGGGTCGAAGCCCTTGCCCTCGTCGCGCACGAACCCGGTGAGCTCGTCCGGCTCGACCTCGACGTACACCGAGACCAGGGGCGCCCCCGAGTGCCGGGCGGCGTTGAACGCCGCCTCCTGGCAGGCGTCGACCAGGGCCCGGCCGGCGTCATCCAGCGGGGCGTCGCCGACCACGACGATGTCGACGGGCACGTTGTGGCGCTGCTCGACCCGGGTGGCGATCTCCTCGACGGCCAGCCGCAGCCGGCCCTCGGGTCGCACAGGGGCCCGGTACAGCCAGGCCCGCAGCTCCCGTTCCTGCCGGCGGGCCAGGCCGACGACCTCGGGGGAGGCGTCGGCCCGCTGGATCAGGGCCAGGGTGTGAAGCACCGAGTCGTGCAGGTGGGCGGCCATCTCGGCCCGGGCCTCGGAGCGGATCCGGGCCCGGCGTTCCTCGGCCAGCTGGCTGGCCAGCCGGTTCGCCCAGGGGCCGAAGATCAGCCCGAGCCCGATCAGGGTGATGGCCACCCCGAGCAGGGCGTCGCCGGCCGCGGCCAGGTCGGCCCCGGTATTGGCGAACCCCAGGCCGAGGCCGCTGGCCACCAGGAGGCCGCCGCCCACGACCCGGATCAGGCCGACCCGGCCGGTGAACATGGCCTCGATCGGGTTGCCGGGGATGCGGGCCCACCGGGCCCGGTCGCGGTCGTCGCTGCGGGCCCAGATGACCGCCGAGCCGGCCGCGGCCAGGGCGATCGGCCAGACGATCCGGTCGCCGAACCAGAGGCCGACCTCGCGCAGGAGCAGCATGGTGCCGAGCACGACCAGCCCGAGGGCCAAGGCCTGCCTGGCCGCGGGCCGCCGGACCGGCCGGGCCCGGGCCAGGTCGTCGTCCGGCTCGACCGAGACCGCCCAGGCGAGCAGGTAGAGGACGACCCCGGAGCCGCCGGCGATGGCGAGCACGGCGAAGGCGACCCGGACCAGGACCGGGTCGACGCCGAGCCGTTCCCCGAGCCCGCCGGCCACGCCCAGCAGCACGCGGTTGTCGCGGCTGCGGACGATGGCCGCCGAGCTGGCCGGCCGCTGCGGGACCTGGGTCGCCGTGGGGGCTCGCCTCCTCGCTCGATGGGTGCCTCGCGGCCATGGTGGCACGCGCCGGATCGCCAGGCCATGGGGGTCGACCCTGAGCGGGTGGGGCCCGGATCGGGGATCGGCGAGGGTGATCCCCGATGGCGGCGGCCCCGGCGGGGGAGCAGGCTGCGTTCAAGCATCCGCCACCAGCACGAGGAGCAGCCACCATGTCCGAGCGTCTCCCCGAAGCCCCACCAGGGGACCAGGCGCCACCTCCACCGCCGCCTCCGCCCCCGATCGAGCCGCCGCCGCCCGCGGCCCCGGCGCCCGGGACGGTCCGGCGGCTGACCCGGCGCCCCGACAACAAGATCCTGGCCGGCGTGGCCAGCGGCATCGCCGCCTACCTGGGCATCCAGCCCTGGATCGTCCGCATTGGCTTCGTGATCCTTGTCCCCTTCGGCGGTTTCGGCCTCCTCGCCTACCTGATCGCCTGGCTCCTGGTCCCGGTCGAGGGGAGCCAGCAGTCGTTGGCCGGCGAGGTCCTCCGCCGCCCCCCGAGCGGCCTGCGCGGCTACCTCGGGGTGGCCCTGATCCTGCTGGCCGTGGCCATCCTGGCCAGCGCGTTCTCCGAGCCAGGGGTGATCTGGGCGATCGTGCTCATCGCCTTCGGGATCTTCC
>DATABK010000717.1:0-15386 GCA_036259695.1 Actinomycetes bacterium
CCGGCGCCGCCGACCTCCGGTCCGAACACCCTCCGCGGCCGGGTCGGCCTCCCCCGTCGGGGCGGTCTCAGCCGCCGGGCCAGCCGCGGCCGGCTCGGTGGCCTCCCGGGTCGGGGCGGCCTCCCTGGTTCGGGCGCCCTCCGCCGTCCGGGTGGCCTCCGCGCTCCTGGCGCCCTCCCCGGTCTCAGCGGGCTCCGCCGTCCTCTCCTCGGTCCGGGTCCCCTCTGCCTCCGCGGCCTGGACGTCCGGCCGGGCCGGGGCCTCTGCCGGCGCCTCCTCGCGAGGTGGTGGCGGCCCCCCCGGGAACGACGCTCCCGCCGGCGCCACCGTGGTGACCTGGAACTGCGGTGGGGGCCCGGGCTCGGGGGCCACGGGAGGGATGACCGGGGGGTTGGTGGGGGTGGGGGTGGTTGGCGGTGGGCCGCCTGGGAACGATGCGGCCCCGCGGGGACGCTGCCCTGCGGGGCCGTTGGGGTCGGATGGGGATGCGGGAACGGTGGACTGGTCGCGTGCCTCGTCCACCCGCGCGTCGTCGGGGGAAGCCATCGAATGCTCCTCTACCAAGCTCGGACGGCCGCCGTCACGGGCGACCGCAAACCTTCTGCGCTCGAGAGAAGCGGCGGCTCCCCCGCCACCGGTGGAACGGCCGCGAACACGGACCGGCACTTCCCCTCCGGGCAAGCCCCGGCACTCGGCCACGGGTGACCAGGTGCCACGAGATGCCCCGGGAACAGCAGGAAGCGGCAAGAACGCCGCCGGGCCGCACCGCCGGATGGCATGGCGCAAGACTTCCAAAGAGTCTGCCAGAACCGACAAGGTCCGGCAAAGACCTGTCTACAGGTAGCGGCGCATGTGGACGTTCTCCAGGAGGCCGACGGCCAGGAACGTCGCCACCAGCGACGACCCGCCGTAGGAGACGAACGGCAGGGGGATCCCGGTGATGGGCATGATGCCGACGGTCATGCCGATGTTGACGAAGGCCTGGAAGGCCAGCATGGCCACCACCCCGGCGGCCAGGAGGGCGCCGAACTGGTCCCGGGCAACGGCGGCGATCCGCAGGCCGCGCCAGAGCAGCAGCCCGAGCAGGGCGAGCAGGGCCATGGCGCCGGCGAAGCCGAGCTCCTCGCCGATGACGGTGAAGATGAAGTCGGTCTTCTGCTCGGGCACGTACTGGAGGTTGGTCTGGGTGCCGCGCAGGTAGCCCTTGCCGCCGACCCCGCCCGAGCCGATGGCGATCAGGGCCTGCCTCGAGTTGTAGGTGAAGCCTCGTCCACCGTCGTCGGCGCCCGGGTCGATGAAGGCCGTCAGGCGCTCCTTCTGGTACTCGCGGAGCACGTTGAGCTTGAACATGCCGACCGTGCCGAGCACCCCGACCAGGGCCAGGACCAGCAGCCAGCGCAGCTGCACCCCGCTGACCAGCAGGACTCCGAACAGGATGGCCACGAACACCAGGAAGGTGCCGAAGTCCGGTTGAAGGAGGATCTCGGCGCAGACCAGGGCCATTCCGGCGAGCCCGGCGGCCAGGCGGCGCGGGCCGGGGGCCTCCCGGCGGGCGCCGAGGACGGCGGCCAGGGCGACGATGGCCCCGACCTTGGCGTACTCGGACGGCTGGAGCTGGTAGGCGCCGAGCTCGAACCAGGACTGGGCGCCGTTGGTGGCCGACCCGAGCGGGGTCAGGACCAGGCCGAGGGCCAGGACCACGGCGCCCAGCACCACCGGCGCCCAGGCCTGGAGGCGGCGGTAGTCGACCACCATGGCCGCCACCATCACCAGCAGCCCCAGGCCGAGGTTGAGCAGCTGGCGGCGCATGATCGAGGCCTCGGGCAGCCCCTGGGCCCTGAGCCCGGCGAAGGTCGAGGAGTAGATGGCGGCCAGCCCGAGCGTGGCCAGGGCCAGGGCGGCCACGACCAGGATCGGGTCGAGGTGCCGCCAGGGGGAGGGCTCGCGCATCAGCCGCTCCGGTCGGCGCCGGCGGCCACCGGGGCGACCGGCAGGCCGAACAGCTTCTGGTAGATGGCCCTGGCCACCGGGGCGGCCGACTCGCCGCCGTGGCCGCCCTGCTCGACCATGACCACGACCACGTACTTCGGGTTCCCCGCCGGGGCGTAGGAGGCGAACCAGGCGAAGGGGGCCTGGGGCGGCAGGTCGGCGGTGCCGGTCTTGCCGGCCACCGGGAACCGGTCGAGCGGGAACCCGGCGAAGGCCGGGGCGGCCGTCCCGGCGGCGGGCACGCTGGCCAGGCCCTGGCCGACCGCGGCCAGGGCGCCGCCCGGCACCTCGGCCACCCCGTCGACCCGGGGCGCGACCCGCCGGACCACCCGCCCGCTGGCCGGGTCGAGCACCGCCCGGCCGACATGGGGCCGGTAGACGGTGCCGCCGTTGGCCAGCGCCCCGTAGCCGAGGGCGAGCTGGAGCGGGGACACCTGGAGGTCGCCCTGGCCGATGGCGATGTTGAGGTTGTCGCCGCCCTGCCAGCGCCAGCCGCCGCGGCACAGCTCCCGGTACAGGTCGCTGGAGCCGGCGCAGTAGGTCTTCTTGTTCTGCTCCCAGAAGCGCTTGCGCCATTCGCGGGTCGGGACCGTGCCCTCGGCCCCGTACGGCAGGTCGATGGCCGGCCGGCGGCCGAACCCGAACCGCTGGGCGGTGGCCTGCATCCGCTCGTCGACCCGCTCGCCCCGCTGCTCCTGGGCCTGCTCGGCCAGGCCGAGCTGGGCGCCGAGGTTGTAGTAGTAGACGTCGCACGACAGCCGCAGGCTGTCGGTCAGCCCGACCGCGCCGTGGCCCTGAGGCGTCCAGTCCCGCTTGGTGTAGGTGCCGATGGTGTAGGACCCGGGGCAGCTGTAGGTGCTGGTCGGGGTGATCATGCCGGCCTGGAGGCCGGCCAGGGCCGAGAACGGCTTCCAGGTCGAGCCGGGCGGGTAGGCCGACTGGACGGCCCGGTGCAGCAGCGGCTTGCCCGGGTGGTCCGAGTACCGGGCGAAGTCGCGGCGGGAGATGCCGCCGACGAAGCGCCGCGGGTCGTACTGGGGCAGGCTGGCCAGGGCGAGCAGGGCGCCGTCGTCGGGGTCGAGGACGACCGCGGTGGCGGCCGGGGCCGGGTAGGTGCCGCCGCGCTCGCGGTCGGGCAGGCCGCGGGCGGCCCGCATGCCGGTCGCCAGGGCCCGCTCAACGCTCACCTGGAGGTTGAGGTCGAGGGTCAGCTGGAGGTCGCGGCCGGGGGCCGGGGGCCGGCCGCCGAGGGCCCGGACCACCTCCCCGGCCGCGTTGACCTCGAGGTCCTGGACGCCGTCGCGGCCCCGCAGCCACTTGTCGTAGGTCAGCTCGACCCCGGCCTTGCCGACGATGTCGCCGGCCGCGTAGCCGCTGAACCGGCGCGTCTTGAGCTCGTCGGGCGAGATCTCACCGACGTAGCCGAGCACGTGGGCGGCGGCCGGCCCGGCCGGGTACTCGCGCAGGGCCAGGACCTCGGGGGCGACCCCGGGGAAGCGGTCGGCGTGCTCGGTCAGGTAGAGGAGGTGGCGGGTGGGGACGTCCTCGGCCACCGGGATGGCGCGCAGGGGGGAGCCGGTGTAGTCGGCGATCCGGGTCTCCAGCCGGGCCCGGGTGGTGCCGAGCAGGCGGGCCAGGCGGCCGAGGACCTCGCGGCGGCGGTCGCCGAGCACCGGGGGCTTGACCGTGACCGCCCAGGCGGCCCGGTTGCGGACCAGCACCCGCCCGTGGGCGTCCAGGATCCGGCCCCGGGGTGCTTCGACCACGACCTGGCGGACCCGGTTGCCCTCGGCCAGGTCGCCGTAGCGCTCCCCGGCCAGCACCTGGAGGTACCACAGGCGGGAGGACAGGGCGACCAGCAGCAGGGCGACCAGGACCGACAGGGCCAGCAGGCGGGGGCGGAGCCAGGAGGGCGGGGGCACGGCAGGCTACCAGCGGCCGCCGGGGCGCGCGGGGACGCGCTCGGTCAGCGCCCACACCACCGGGTAGACGAACGGGGTCAGCAGCAGGTTGTAGAGGGCGACCAGGGGGCCGGCGCGGGCCACGGCCGCCCACGAGGACAGGTCGAACACCCGCAGCAGCAGCCCGCTGCACCACACCGAGGCCAGGCTGGCCGCCCCGGCCAGGGCCAGGTGGACCAGCGGCAGGTCGCTGGTCACATACACCCGGACCGTGCCCACGGCGAACCCGACAGCCGTGTAGACCAGCGCCGACACCCCGACCGGGAGGTCGAACAGGAGGTCCGCGACCAGCCCGGCCACGAACCCGAACACCGCCCCGGAGATCGCGTCCGAGGCCATCGCCACCGCGACCACGGCCAGCACCAGCAGATCGGCCCGGACCCCGGCCAGCCGCAGCCCGGCCAGCACCGTCGACTGGACGACGACGGCGGTTAGCAGCACCGCCGTCAGGACAAGGAGCCGGCGCACGCTCACCCGCCCCCGCCGCCCGGGGGCTGTGGATGCGCCCGCGCACCCACGGTTCCGGTGCGGTAGCGTCCCCCTCCGGGGGGCCCGGCGGCGGCGGGTCGGGTTGCGGCGCGCGGTGGGCGCGGGTGGTCGACCACGACCGCGACCACGTCCAGGGTGCTGAGGGCGGCGTAGGGGCGGACGGCGACCCGGGGGACCAGGCTGGCCGCGCCGGCGGGGTCGACTCGTTCGACGACGCCGATGGGGAGGCCGGCCGGGAACACGCCGCCCTGGTAGGACTGGGTGAGGACGGGGTCGCCGCGGCGGACCGGGGTGCCGGCTCGGACGGGCTGGAACGACAGGAGTTGCTCGCCGCTGCCCTTGACGATGCCGGATGCCTTGCGTCGGGGTCTCGCCCTCCTGCCGGCCTTGCCCGGCTCTGGGCCCGGGGCCAGGGTGGCCGCGACGCCGCTGGCCGGGTCGGTGATCAGCAGAACGGTGGCGTAGTCGGCGGTGACCTGGGTGACTCGGCCGACCAGGCCGTCGGCGTCGACCACGGCCATGTCGCGGGCCACGCCCTGGCGGGAGCCGGCGTCGACGGTCACCGACAGCTGGAAGTTCGAGCCGGAGCCGGCGACCACCGTGGCGCCGACGGTCCGGCAGCCGCAGCGGCGGGCCATCCGCAGCGCCCCCCGCAGGCGGCGGTTCTCGCCGAGCACGTCGGCATAGGTCCGCTCCTGGCCTCGGAGGCGGGCCACCTCGGCCTCCAGGCGGCGGTTGTCGTCGCGCAGGCCGCCGAGCTCGCCGGGTAGAGCGGCCAGGTTGGCGACCGGGCGCACGACCGCGCTGGCCCCCCGCTGGAGGGGGCCGAAGGCGGCGATGGCCAGGCGCTGCAGGCGGTCGACGGGGCCGCCGTCGGGGTGGCGGAAGTCGATCGTGATGCACACGATCGCGGCCGCCAGCAGCACGGCCAGGACGGTCAGCTGGCGTCGGCGGGAGCGTTCGTACACCTTCTCCGGGAGGCACCCGGCCTCCCGACCTCCGGGATGTCAGTGGGTCTCTGAGGCGACGAGCACCTTCTTGAGCGACTCGAACTCCTCGATGCACTTGCCGGAGCCGACGGCGACCGAGTGCAGGGGGTCGTCGGCCACGTGGATCGGCATGCTGGTCTCGTGCTTCAGCCGCTCGTCGAGGCCGCGGAGCAGGGCCCCGCCGCCGGTGAGGACGATGCCCTTGTCCATGACGTCGGCGGCCAGCTCGGGCGGGGTGCGGTCCAGGGTGTTCTTGACGGCGTCGACGATCTGGTTGACCGGCTCCTCGATGGCCTTGCGGATCTCCTCGGCGCCGATGGTGATCGTCTTGGGCAGGCCGCTGACCAGGTCGCGGCCGCGGATCTCGGTGGTCGGCTCCTCGGGCAGGGGGAACGCCGAGCCGAGGTTGATCTTGATCTGCTCGGCGGTCCGCTCGCCGAGCATGAGCGAGTACTCCTTCTTGATGTAGCTGATGATCGCCTCGTCGAGCTCGTCACCGCCGATGCGGATGCTCTGGCTGGTGACGATGCCACCGAGGGCGACCACGGCGACCTCGGTGGTGCCGCCGCCGATGTCGACGACCATGTTCCCGGTCGGCTCGTGCACGGGCAGGCCGACGCCGATCGCGGCCGCCATCGGCTCCTCGATGATGAAGGCGTTGCGGGCCCCGGCCCGGTAGGTGGACTCGACCACGGCCCGCCGCTCGACCCCGGTGATGCCCGAGGGCACGCACACCACCACCCGGGGCTTGGCCATGAGCTGGCGCCGGTGGGTCTTGTGGACGAAGTAGCGGAGCATCTTCTCGGTGGTGTCGAAGTCGGCGATGACCCCGTCCTTGAGGGGGCGGATGGCCACGATGTGGCCCGGGGTGCGGCCGATCATCGCCTTGGCCTCGGTGCCGACGGCCAGGATGGCGTTGTTCTTGGTGTTGATGGCCACCACCGACGGCTCGTTGAGCACGACCCCGCGGCCGCGGACATAGACGAGGGTGTTGGCCGTCCCGAGGTCGACGGCCATGTCACGGCCGAGGAAGCGGAAGGCGTTCTGCAAGCCAGACCAGCCCCTTCCAGCGTTGTGTTGGGTCACGGCGCCGGCCGGAGGCGCCCGGATCAGAACCCGGGCATCCTACACCGTCGCCTCGAAGTGCCCAATCGGCGGGAGCGTTACAGGCCGGGGAAGAACAAGCCCAGCTCGCGGGCGGCCGACTGGGGCGAGTCGGAGCCGTGCACGAGGTTCTTCTCGATCTCCAGGCCGAAGTCGCCGCGGATCGACCCCGGCGGGGCGGCGATCGGGTTGGTCGGCCCCATCAGGGTGCGGACGGCGCTGACCGCGTCCGGGCCCTCGACGCACATGGCGACCAGCGGCCCGGAGGTGATGAAGGAGACCAGGTCGCCGAAGAACGGCTTGCCCTCGTGCTCGCCGTAGTGCTGCTTGGCGGTCGCCTCGTCCAGGGTGCGGAGCTCCATCGCGAGCAGCCGGAACCCCTTGCGCTCCAGCCGGCCGACGACCTCGCCGACCAGGCCGCGGGCGACCGCGTCGGGCTTGCACAGGACCAGGGTGCGTTCGTCGGCCACGGGGATCCTCCAGGGGCGGCAACCAGCAAAGGTCAGGGGATTCTACTCAGTGCCCAGGAGCAGGTCGCGCGCCTCCCCCACCGTGTACAGGGACCCGGTGACGACCACCGCCTCGGCCTCACCGGCACCGTCGATGGCCCGCTGGACGGCGGTGGCCACGTCCGGGGCGACCTCGGCGTGCAGGCCGAGGGCCTCGGCCTCCTTGCGCAGCCGCTCGGCCGGGGCCGCCCGGGGGCTGCGGTTGGTGGTCACGATCAGGCGGCCGGTGGCCGGGACCAGCCCCTCAAGGATCCCGCGGACGTCCTTGTCGGCCAGGCAGGCCACCACCAGGGTGCGCCGGTCGACCACGAACTCCTCCAGCAGGGCCGCCGCCAGGGCGCGGGCCCCGGCCGGGTTGTGGGCGCCGTCCAGGAGCACCAGCGGCTGGCGGGACACGACCTCCAGGCGGCCCGGCGAGGTCACGGCCGCGAACCCGGCCCGGACGGTGCCGGGGTCCAGGTCGCGGCGGTCGGCGGCGGGGGCGTCGGTGCCCGGTCCCCAGGATCCCTCGTGGGCGCCGAGGAACGCCTCCACCGCGACCAGGGCCCCGGCGGCGTTGTCGGCCTGGTGGCGGCCGTGCAGCGGCACCAGCACGTCGGAGATGACCCCGCTCGGGGTGCGCAGGTCCAGGAGCTGGCCGCCGATGGCCTGGCGGCGCCGCTCGACCCCGAAGTCGCGGCCGGCGACCAGCAGCCGGGCCTCCAGCCGCTCGGCCCGGTCGGCGATGACGGCGAGCACGTCGTCGTCCTGAGCCTGGCTGACCACGGTGGCGCCGCGCTTGATGATGCCGGCCTTCTCGGTGGCCACCGCGGCCGGGGTGTCGCCGAGCTCGGGATGATCGAGGCTGACCCGGTTGAGAACGGCCACGTCCCCGTGGACGAGGTTGGTGGCGTCCCAGGTGCCGCCCATGCCGACCTCGACCACCTGGGCGTCGACCGGCAGCTCGGCGAACCAGACGAAGGCCAGGGTGGTCAGGGCCTCGTAGAAGGTCACCGGCTGCTCCGATTCCCGGTCGACCTCGGCCAGGAACGGCTCCAGGTAGCTCCAGGTCTCGGCGAACTCCTCGCGGGAGATCGGCCGGGTGGCCAGGGCCACCCGCTCGCGCACGTCCTGGAGGTGGGGGCTGGTGTAGACCCCGGCCCCGACCCCGAAGGCGGCCAGCAGCGAGGCCACCATCCGGGCGGTCGTGGTCTTGCCGTTGGTCCCGGTCAGGTGCACGGCCGGGGCCGTCCGCTCGGGGTGGTCGAGCAGCTCGGCCAGCCGGGTGATCCGGTCGAGGCTGGGCCCCATGCGGGTCGGCATCCGCGCGTACAAGGCATCGACGGCGTCCTGGTAGTCCATGACGCCGTCGATAGTAGTGGTCACCGGCACCAGCGGCACCAGCCGCCGCAGCCCTGGCCGTGGCAGAAGCGGCAGAAGCAGCGCTGGTTCTCCTGCTTGAGCACCCAGAGCACGACGAACACCTCCCCGGCTTCTCAAGGGGAAATAGGAAACGAAAAAACCGCCTCCCGGGAGGGAGGCGGTCACCGCGAATTAGGGCGCTGGGTCAGCGCCTCACGGTGCGTTCCCTCCGGGGAGCGCGAAGCTCGACATGGCGGTCGGGACGTCCCGGCCGCGCAGGTGGGAGCGGCGTCCGCGATAGCGGAGCCACCATGCTCGCTCGATCTTCGCCGTCACGCCGTTCACCGCCTCTCGAAAGAGAGTCTTCCAGGCAGCAGTTTGCGCGTGACCCCGCACGCCCGTCAAGGGCTATTTTGCGCGAGGAATTCGGCGAGCAGCTCGTGGGCGGCCGGACGGATCCGGCCGTCGGCGTCGAGCATGCCCTCCAGCCGGCCCTCGGCCAGGAGCCGTTCGACGGCCCGCCCGGTGGCCAGCTTGCCGTACGGCCAGGGCCGCAGGTCGTCGGGGAACGCCTCGGCCAGCGCCCCCAGCACCGTCTGCACGGTGTCCATGCCCCCGGGCCCCTTGGCCTCGACCTCGACCTCGAGCAGCCGCGCCCGCCCGGCCGGGAGCTGGTAGGCGACGTCGTCGACGGTCAGCTCGGCCACCGGCCCGCCGTCGCGCTAGACCACGTCCCGGGGGGTGCGGGTGGTCTCGCGGATCTGGGTCGGGCGCAGGCCGAGCCCGGCCAGGTCGGCCAGCGGCTCCCCGGCCCCGGCCGTCTCCGGCGGGGTGGGCAGCTCGATCCCGCGGCGGCGCAGCTCCTCCAGGACCATCTGGAGGGCCTGGGCCGACCAGGGGGCCTCCAGCTCGAGGCGCTGGGCGGCCAGCCCGGAGCGGACTGGGTCGGCCTTGAGGGTCAGCAGGGGCCGGCCGCCCAGCTCCCGGACCCGGAACGCGACCCGGGCCCCGGCCAGGGCGCCGTCGCCGGTGTCCAGGTAGACGTCACGGATCCGCTGGGCGGGCCGTGCTCGCAGCTCGAACCGGTCGACCGCCTCCAGGGCGGCCACCCGCTCCCCGGCCGCGTCCTGGTCGCCGGCGCGGACCAGCAGGACCCCTTCGACCTCCTGGGGTTGGTCGCTCACGTGGTCGCCTCCTCGGCCGTGGCCAGCTCGACCCGGGTGTCGAGCCCCTCCGCATGCGGACGCTCACGGTACCCGAACGCCGCCACCCGCCCGGCCGCGGCCAGGTCGGCCTCGGCCGCCCGGACGGCGTCCAGCCACGCCGGCGGCCCGCTGACCTCGGCCCGGGCCACCGGGGTGCGCAGGGGCAGCCGGGCCTGGCTCTTGGCCCGCCGGATGGCGGCGATGACCTGGCTGGCCGCCTCCAGCGGCCGCCGGTCGGCGGCGGCTCGGGCGGGTGCCGGCTCGGGCCAGGGGGCCAGGTGGACCGACCCGTCGCGCCACCACGACCACACCTCCTCGCAGGTGTACGGGAGGTAGGGGGCGAGCAGCCGCACCTGGATGTCCAGGGCGGCGCGCAGGGCGACCCTGGCCGAGGCCCCGGCCGGCGTCCCCTCCTGGTAGGCCCGGTCCTTGACCAGCTCCAGGTAGTCGTCGCAGAACGACCAGAAGAACCGCTCCGCCCGCTCCAGGGCGGCCGTCCAGTCCGAGGCCTCCAGGGCCTGGGTGGCGTCGGCCACGACCGCGTCCAGGCCGGCCAGCATGGCCATGTCCAGCGCCGCCGCCGGGTGGCCGGCGCCGGGGCCGTCGTCGGCCAGGCCGAGGATGAACCGGGCCGAGTTGAGCAGCTTGATGGCCAGGCGCCGGCCGACCCGCATCTGGCCCTCGTCGACGGCGGTGTCGGTGCCCGGCCGGCCGCCGGCCGCCCAGTAGCGCAGGGCGTCGGCGCCGTAGCGTTCGAGCATGGCCGTCGGGGTGACGACGTTGCCCTTGGACTTGGACATCTTGCGCCGGTCGGGGTCGACCACCCAGCCGGAGATGGCCGCCCGCGACCAGGGCAGGGTGCCGTGCTCGAAGTCGGACCGGACGGTCGTGTAGAAGAGCCAGGTCCGGATGATCTCATGCGCCTGGGGCCGCAGCTGCATGGGGAACACCTTGGCGAACCGCTCCGGGTCCTCCTCCCAGCCGCCGGCGATCTGGGGGGTGAGCGAGGAGGTGGCCCAGGTGTCGAACACGTCGGGGTCGCCGGTGAACCCGCCCGGCCGGCCCCGGTCGGTGGCCTGGTAGCCGTCGGGCACGTCGGTCGAGGGGTCGACCGGCAGGCGGGCCTCGTCGGGGGCGATCGGGTGCTCGTGGTCGACCTCGCCGGCCTCATTCAGCGGGTACCAGAGCGGGATGGGCACGCCGAAGAACCGCTGGCGGCTGACCAGCCAGTCGCTGTGCAGGCCGCGCACCCAGTGCTCATAGCGGGTCTGCATCCAGGGCGGCTGCCACTCCAGGGCCCGGCCCAGCTCCAGCAGCCGTTCGCGGTGGTCCAGGAGGCGGACGAACCACTGGCGGCTGGTCACGATCTCCAGCGGCCGGTCGCCGTTCTCGTAGAACTTCACCGGGTGGGTGACCGGCCGGGGCTCGCCGGCCAGGCCGCCGGTGGTTCGCAGCAGCTCGACGGCCCGGCGCCTGGCCTCGGCGGTGGTCTGGCCGGCCAGCTCGGCCCAGGCGGCGTTGGCGGGCACGCCGGCGGGCGGCTCGGCCTGGAGCCGGCCGTCGCGGGTGACGATCGAGCGGACCGGCAGCCGCAGCTCCCGCCACCAGATCACGTCGGTGAGGTCGCCGAAGGTGCAGATCATGGCCAGCCCGGTCCCCTTGCCGGGATCGGCCAGCCGGTGGGCGACCACCGGGACCGGCACCCCGAACAGCGGCGTGGTCGCGGTCGTGCCCACCAGGTCGCGGTAGCGGTCGTCGTCGGGGTGGGCGACCAGGGCGACGCAGGCAGGGAGCAGCTCCGGCCGGGTGGTCTCGATGACCAGGTCCGGGCCGGCCGCGTCCGCACCGAACCGGGCCCGCACCGCGACGCCGGGGACCTCGCGGTCCTCGATCTCGGCCTGGGCGACGGCGGTGCGGTAGGTCACGTCCCACAGGGTGGGCGCCTCGGCCTGATAGGCCTCGCCTCCGGCCAGCAGGCGCAGGAACCCGCGTTGGGAGGCTCGCCGGGCCCGCTCGCCGATGGTGGTATACGCCAGGGACCAGTCGACCGACAGGCCGAGCTGGCGCCAGAGGGTCTCGAAGACCTGCTCGTCGGCGTCGGTCAGGCGCCGGCAGAGCTCGACGAAGTTGGGCCGCGAGATGGGCCGCTTGGCCTTGGCCTTGACCGGGCCGGGGGGCGGCTCGAACCCGGGGTCGTACGGCAGCGAGGGGTCGCAGCGGACCCCGTGGTAGTTCTCGACCCGGCGCTCGGTCGGCAGGCCGTTGTCGTCCCAGCCGACCGGGTAGAAGACCGCCCGCCCCCGCATCCGCTGGTACCGGGCCAGGAAGTCGGTGTGGCAGTAGGAGAAGACGTGGCCGACGTGCAGGGACCCGCTGACCGTCAGGGGCGGGAAGTCGATCGCGTAGACGTCCTCGCGGGGCCGGCCGTCGTCGAACCGGTAGGTGCCGTCGGCCTCCCAGCGGGCGCCCCACCTCGCCTCGAGGCCGTCCAGGGACGGCCGCTCCGGGACCTGGCCCATACGTCCCCCTCCCGGAGGTCGCCGGTCCCGCTCATCGGCGGGCCCCCGACAGCTCGACCTGCTGGGCGCGGACCTTGGCCAGGGCCTGGTCGACCTCGGCCAGGCGCTCGCGGGCCTTGGCGACCACCGGGGCCGGCGCCTTCTCGAGGAAGTTCGGGTTGGCCAGCTTGGCCTCGGCCCGGGCCCGCTCGGCACCGAGGGCGGCCAGCTCCCGGTCGAGGCGGGCCCGCTCCTCGTCCAGGTCGAGCAGCCCCTCCAGGGGCAGGTAGAGCTCGGCCCGGCCGGCCAGCAGCTTGGCGGTGGGGACCTGACTGGCCGGTGGGGCGGAACGCGCCCGCCCGGACCCCCCCGAACCGTGCCCTTCCATCACCTCGACCTCCTCGAGGCGGGCGAGGCGGCGGAGGCTGTCGGCCTCGGCCCGGAACAGGGCCGCCTGGTCATCGTCGGCGGCGACCACGACCAGCCGGGGCCGGCTGGCGGTGGGGACGCGGTGCTCGGCCCGGAACCGGCGCAGGGCCACGATCGCCTCCTGGAGGTCGGCCATGCCGGCCTCGGCCTCGGGGTCGAGGTCGCCGGCCCGCTCGGCCGGCCAGGGCCCCAGGGTGAGGGTCTCGACCCCGGTCAGGGCCCGCCCGAGCTCCTCGGTGACGAATGGCATCACCGGGTGGAGCAGCCGCAGGGTCACCTCCAGGGCGTAGGCCAGGGTGGCCCCGGCCCGCCGGGCGTCCTCGCCGCCGGCGGCCAGCCGCGGCTTGGCCAGCTCGACCGCCCAGTCGGCCAGCTCGCTCCAGGCGAACCCGTGCAGCAGCCGCGCCGCCTCGGCCGGGTCGAACCCGTCGTAGGCCGCGGTCACGGCGGCTCGGGTGCGCTCCAGGCGGGAGAGGAGCCACCGGTCGGCGAGGGCGAGGGACGGGCTCGGTTCCGGGGGGTTCGGGGGGGCGCTTGCTGCCCCCTCGATGGCTCCCATCACGAACCGCCCCAGGTTCCAGAGCTTGTTGGCGAAGTTGCGCGCGCCCTCGACCCACTCCTCGGCCATGGGCACGTCGCTGCCCGGGTTGGCCCCCCGGATGAGGGCGAACCGCAGCGCGTCGGTGCCGTAGCGGTCCATCAGCTCGATCGGGTCGATGACGTTCCCGAACGACTTGGACATCTTCTTGCCCTGGGCGTCGCGGACCATCCCGTGGATGGCCACGACCTCGAAGGGGGTGGGCGGCTGGAAGTGGCAGCCGAACATCAGCATCCGGGCCACCCAGAAGAAGATGATGTCGTAGCCGGTGACCAGCACCGACGTCGGGTAGAACTCGGCCAGGTCCTCGGTCTGGTCGGGCCAGCCGAGGGTCGAGAACGGCCACAGCCCGCTCGAGAACCAGGTGTCGAGGACGTCCTCGTCCTGGGCCAGCTCGCCGGCCCCACACTCGCCGCAGGCGTCCGGGTCCTGGCGGGCCACGGTGACGTGGCCGTCCGGGCAGTACCAGGCGGGGATGCGGTGGCCCCACCAGAGCTGGCGGGACACGCACCAGTCGCGGATCTGCTCCATCCATCCGAAGAAGGTCTTCTCGTAGCGGACCGGCTCGAACCGGGTCTGCCCGGACCGGACCGCCTCCATGGCCTGGTCGGCCAGCGGCCTGGTGGCCACGAACCACTGCAGCGACAGCCGCGGCTCGACCTCGGTCCGGCAGCGGTAGCAGTGGCCGACCGAGTGCGGGGCCTCCTCGACCCGCTCCAGCAGGCCCAGCTCGGCCAGGGCGGCCTTGACCTCGCGGCGGGCGGCGTAGCGGTCCAGGCCCTCGAACCGGCCGCCCTCGGCGTTGACGATCGCCTCCTCGGTGAGGATGTTGACCGCCGGGAGGCCGTGGCGCTCGGCGATCTCGTAGTCGTTGGGGTCGTGGGCCGGGGTGACCTTGACCGCGCCGGTGCCGAACGCCCGGTCCACGGCCTCGTCGGCCACGATCGGGATCAGCCGGTCGACCAGGGGCAGGCGCACCGTCCTGCCGACGAGGTCCTGGTAGCGGGGGTCGTCGGGGTGGACGGCGACGGCGGTGTCGCCCAGCATCGTCTCGGCCCGCGAGGTCGCCACCCCGATGGAGCCCGACCCGTCGGCCAGCGGGTAGCGGAGGTGGGCGAGCTCGCCCGGGACCTCGTCGTGCTCGACCTCGATGTCGGACAGGGCGGTCAGGCAGCGGGGGCACCAGTTGATGATGCGGCGGCCCCGGTACAGCAGCCCCTGCTCGTACAGGGAGACGAACACCTCGCGGACGGCCCGGGACAGGCCCTCGTCCATGGTGAAGCGCTCCCGCGACCAGTCGACCGAGTCGCCCAGGCGCTGCATCTGGCCGAGGATGCGCCCGCCCGACTCGGCCTTCCAGGCCCAGACCCGCTCCACGAACGCCTCCCGGCCCAGGTCGAAGCGGGTCTTGCCCTCCTTGGCGAGCTCGCGCTCGACCACGTTCTGGGTGGCGATGCCGGCGTGGTCCATGCCCGGCAGCCACAGCACCTCGTACCCGCGCATGCGGTGCAGCCGGGCGAGGTAGTCCTGGTAGGTGTGGTCGAGGGCGTGGCCGATGTGCAGCGACCCGGTCACGTTCGGTGGTGGGAGGGCCATGCTGAAGCGGGGCCGGTCCGAGGCCGGGTCGGCCTCGAACACGCCGGCCTCCAGCCAGCGCCGGTAGGTGGGACCCTCGACCGTCGTGGGGTCGTAGGTCTTGGGAGGCTCGGGGCGCCCTTGTGGGGTGGTCACGGGGGTGTGTGCTCCTCGATCGGATATCGGGCGCGCCGCCGCAGGCCGGCGGCGCAAGCGTGCAGCCTAGCCCGATACTCGAAGGGCCGAGGCGGTCTGGGCCGCCAGCGTGGCCATCAGCCTGCTCACCCGGATGCCGTCCATCGCGGTCAGGCGCTGCGCTCCCGGCGGGTCCGCTCCGGGGTCTCCCGGTCTCTCGGGACCAGGGTGGGGTTGACGCCGCTGGAGACGACGTCGGCGGTGATCACGCAGCGGCGGATGTCGTCGCGCGACGGCAGGTCGTACTGGACGTCGAGCAGGACCTCCTCGAGGATCGCCCGCAGGCCGCGGGCGCCCGTGCCGCGCAGGATCGCCTGGTCGGCGACCGCCTCCAATGCGTCGTCGGAGAACTCCAGCTCCACCCCGTCGAACTCGAAGAACTTGCGGTACTGCTTGACCAGGGCGTTCTTGGGCTCGACGAGGATCCGGACGAGGGCCTGCTTGTCGAGCGAGTGGACCGAGGAGATCACCGGCAGGCGGCCGATGAACTCAGGGATCAGGCCG
>DATABK010000718.1:0-4159 GCA_036259695.1 Actinomycetes bacterium
ACCTCCCGCAACGTGCGCGGCAGCCGGTCGGTGGACTTGGTGTTGGGCGGGCTCAACTACCAGATCGAGCACCACCTGTTCCCCACCATGCCCAGGCCGAACCTGCGCCGGGCCCAGCCGCTGATCCGGGCGTTCTGCCAGGAGCACGGGCTGCCCTATGCCGAGGCCAGCCTGTTCGGCTCCTATGCCGAGGCGATCCGCCACCTCCACACCGTCGGCCAACCCCTACGACCCACGATAGCGGCCACCGACTAGCGTCGCGGCCGCAACCTTCGCCCGGAGCTTGCCGCTGCTGGCTCCCGATACACAGGCCGTGGCCGATACCGTCGGTCCGAGGAGGCGGTCATTCCGTTGGTCCTTCCGCCTGGTGGAATTGGGCGTCACAAGAACACACTTGCTGGACGGCGCACCTGGCCTGACCGGTGGGGACGGCATCGGGCGCCACGCAATGGACGGCCGTGGGTCGACTTCTAATCCGTAGGTTGCAGGTTCGAGTCGTCCTGCCAGGGGCACCAAACCCGGAGATCAGAAGCCCTGGAGGGCTGGTCGTCGTGATAGTGCCGGCCATGCCGGTCATTCCTTAGCCTCGATCGGCGCAATGATCGCCCGCCTCGACGGCCTCGGGCACCAGAGGAATTCGTACAGCTGCCGGGCTTGGCTTCTCATCGTAACCGGGGCGAGACTGCTGCCATGATCGATCCCTTGACGCCGACCGAAGACCGCTGGCACAGCCCGGGCGTCGTCGGGATCGGCACGGCCGGCTTCCTGGCGACGCCGGCCACAAGATGCTCCCCACCCTTTGATCGGCGGAGACTGTCATGACCCATCAAAGGTTCGTGTTCGAGGTGCCCGAGGCCGACCTGCAGGACCTGCGGGCCAGGCTCGGGGGCACCCGGTGGCCGATCCCCTGGCCGGCCACGGGCTGGGAGGCCGGCACTCATGCCCCCGAGCTGCAGCGGCTTGTGGAGATCTGGGGCAGGGACTTCGACTGGCGCGCGCAGGAAGCAGCCCTCAACGCCCTGCCCTCCCACATGGCCTCCATCGACGGGACGGCCGTGCACTTCCTGAGGTTCGACGGCGAGGACCCCGACGCCCTGCCGATCGTGTTGACCCACGGCTGGCCCAGCTCGTTCCTGGAGTTGACCAATCTGGCCCGCCGCCTGGCCACCCCCTCCCAGTACGGGGGGCAGGCCAGCGATGCCTTCACCGTCATCGTCCCCTCCCTGCCCGGCTACGCCTTCTCTCCCCAGCAGGCCTCGCTGCCGCCAGCCCTGCCCACCCACGAGGTCTGGCACCAGCTCTTGCACCACGAGCTCGGCTTCGCCCGCTACGCAGCGCACGGAGGCGACTTGGGCGCCGGGGTCACCTCGCGCCTGGCCCAAGCCCATCCCGAGGCCGTGGTCGGTATCCACCTGCTGGCCGTCGCCGACCCGATCGAGGTGGACCCCTCCAGCGTCACCGACGAGGAGCAGGACTACCTCGACGCGGTCGCGGCCTGGGACGCCCAGGACGGCGCCTACGCGCACCAGCAGATGACGCGGCCCATCACCCTGGGCTATGGCCTGTCGGACTCCCCGGTTGGGCTGCTGGCCTGGATCATGGAGAAGTACCGTTCCTGGAGCGACTGCGACGGTGTGCTTTCGCGGCGCTTCAGCGACGACTTTGTGCTCACCCAAGCGTCCCTGTACTGGTTCACCAACACGATCGGTACGTCATTCCGGCCCTACTACGAACACGCCCGGGGCATGCGGGAGCCGGTGGAGGCGGTGAGCGTGCCGACGGCCTTGGCGGTCTTCCCCCGCGACCTCAGCCGGCCCCCCCGCAGCTGGGCTGAGCGCACCTACAACCTCACCCGGTACACGGCCATGCCTCGCGGCGGCCACTTCGCCGCCCACGAGGAGCCCGAGCTGCTGGGCAACGACCTCACAGAATTCTTTCGAAGCCTGCGCTGAGCGCGCCGACGCACACGCAGCGACCCCATGGCCGCCGGACCTTGGTCATTCCGCTGGTCATTCCGCCAGCACGACACCACATGACAGGGCCGTACGGCCTGGAGGACCCATCCGACCTGTAGATTGCAGGTTCGAGTCCTGCCGGGGCCCAAACGCGCAGGTCAGCGGCTTAAACTCGCCTTAAGAGCAAGAGCTGCTTGCTCTGATGGCAATCCAGCTAACCCTCTATCTAGCCTTCAAGGAATTCAGGCCGTCTCCGATCCTGCGGGAAGAGTCCGCGGCGGCGGGACGGTACGCTGAATCTTGAGAACCGCGTGGCGCGCGAACGGCAGGCGAAACGCGCCCTTACGAGCAGCTGGGCCGCGCTTCCTCGTCCTCAGGCGCGCAACAGGGGCCTACAAGCGACGAGTCCTCCGCCAGCTAAGCGCCTCGGTCGCAAAGAGGCCTTCCAACCGCTCGCCGAGCCAGTAGAGGAGGCGCCGCAGGGAGACTCTCGCCTCAGTCAATTCCCCGACTGCAACGGTCGACTAGGCTTGGCGACGCTACGGAACCGGAAGGGCCAGTCATGAAGGCGTTCATCTACGAGAAGTACGGGCCACCCGAGACGCTCCGGATGGTCGAGGTCGACAAGCCTGCCCCGAACCCCGATCACGTGCTTGTGAATGTGCTGGCGGTATCCGTCAATGCCGCGGACTGGCATGTTCTCCGGGGCAAGCCCCTGTTCTCCCGGGCCACCCTGGGGTTGCTGCGACCCAAGCACAGGATCCTCGGCGTCGACATGGCCGGGCGGGTGGAGTCGGTCGGCAGCGACGGCACCGGGTTCAAGCCCGGCGACGAGGTCTACGCCAACCTCCTGGACCACGGCTACGGCGGCTTCGCCGAGTACGTCTCGGTGCCCGTGGAGGCCATGTCGGCCAAGCCGGCGAGCCTGTCGTTCGAGGAGGCGGCCGCCGTTCCCATGGCGGCGACAACCGCCCTCCAGGGTCTTGGCCGCCACGGAGAGCTCCAGCCTGCCCAGAAGGTCCTGATCAACGGCGGCTCTGGCGGTGTCGGGACCTTCGCGGTCCAGATCGCCAAGGCCTACGGGGCCGAGGTGACCGCCGTGACCAGCGCCCGCAACCTCGACCTGGTTCGCTCCCTCGGCGCTGACCAGGTCATCGACTACGCGAAAGAGGACTTCACTCGTACTGGGCGGCGCTGGGACCGCATCCTCGACACGGTCGGGAACCGGTCGGCGCCCGAGCTCCGGCGGGCGTTGGCCGAGGGCGGCAAGGCCGCCGTCACCGGCTTCACCAGCGTGCGGAGGCTGCTGGGTGTCTCGCTGCGCGGCGGCAGGGACATCGCCCAGGTGCAGGCCCACGTCACCACCAGGGATCTGGCGTTGCTCTCGGAGCTGATCGAGGCCGGCAAGCTGCGCCCGCAGATCGACCGGCGCTATCGGTTCGCCGAGCTCCCCGCAGCGATCGCCTACCTGGAACAAGGCCACGCCAGGGCGAAGGTGGTCGTGGGAGTGGCGTGAGTCACCCCTTTCACCGCTGCGGGGGTTCGGGACGGGTCAGTCCGTCAGGTGGAAGGTCAGGATCCCCCTCGTCTCTGAGACTGGCTGGACGCGGATCTCACCCTCCACACCCTTGTACTTGCCCGAGCCGCCCGTGACGGCCACCGCGTACGGTGCCGGGTTGCCAAGGCTGATCAGCGCCTGGCCGGTGATCTGCCCGCCCCGCAACGAGTAGGTGGCGATGCACTGCGCCTCCCCGCGCTCCACCGAGGTGACGGTGCAGACCCCACCCTGGTGCCCAACCTCGGTGTCGCCCTTCAGCAGCTGGCTGGTGAACACAATCTGGTCACCAAGGGAGGTGCCCTCGAAGTTCTGCTCGGTGGTGACGGCGTCCACGCGGAACGTCGTCTGCTTGTCCTTGTCGCTGGATGAACCCCACGCCGGAACCACACCGACCGCGAGCGCGACGAGCGCGATGGCCGCACCCAGCACAGTCAGCCGCTTGCCCATGGACCCTCCCCTACTCCGCTGCGTCCATTTCGCGGCAATCCTCCGGTGTCCTAGAACCCCGGTCAATTCGGGCATCCTGGCGATGTGATCGATGTTATCCCGCTCCTCGTTGATCGTTCCATGGTTTCGGGCCGGCGTCGCAGTCAAGGGGAGCGCCCGCAGCCCAGCGAGGGCGAATCCTTTGGCGTCGGCGACGGGT
>DATABK010000719.1:0-4704 GCA_036259695.1 Actinomycetes bacterium
ACCTCCCGCAACGTGCGCGGCAGCCGGTCGGTGGACTTGGTGTTGGGCGGGCTCAACTACCAGATCGAGCACCACCTGTTCCCCACCATGCCCAGGCCGAACCTGCGCCGGGCCCAGCCGCTGATCCGGGCGTTCTGCCAGCAGCACGGGCTGCCCTATGCCGAGGCCAGCCTGTTCGGCTCCTATGCCGAGGCGATCCGCCACCTCCACACCGTCGGCCAACCCCTACGACCCACGATAGCGGCCACCGACTAGACACAGGGCGAACAGGACCAGTTCTCGCCGCTGCTGCGGTTACGCTTCAGGATCCTCTGTGACGTCCCACAGTGAGAAGGTCTCAGCGGCGCGGACGGCCAGGTCGGGAAGGATGATGTCGGTCTGGGTCTCGGGTAGGCCGATCTCCGGCCAGGCACAGACCAGGGTCAGCAGGCCGTCGGCGGGGAGCGGCGTCAGCCAGAAGGCGGCTTCCAGCCGGTAGTGATCCTCGGTCTCGGAACTTGTCGACCCGTAGGCGTCCAGCCATCGCGTCTCGGCCGCCGGGGTGGCGACCCCGAGGCGCAGGAGGTCGCCCTCGGCGAAGCTGGGAAGATAGCGCCGCTCGATCATGGCCTGCTGCAGCGCGTGGTGCCGTTCGGCCGCTGCGGTGCCTTCCCGCCGGGCCGCGGCCTCACTGTCGTGCTGGGCTGCGGCCTCCTCCTCCCGCTGCGCCGTGGCCACGGCCTGACGGTGGGCGGTTGCCGCCTGCGCGCGTCGGCCGGCGGCCTGGGCGTGGATGTCGCGGGCCAGGACGACCGTGTCCAGGGCCAACCCGGTGGGGAAGGCCGTGATCCGTCGAAGGGCGGCGACGACATTGTTGCTTCGGCCGAAAACCAGGCCGCTGTGGACCACGACCCCAAGGAGCTCGTCGTCGGGCCCCATGGCAACCTCCTGCATCACGGTCAGGATCGCCAGCCCGCCACGCGCTCGGGTACTGGACGCTGTCGAGACGCCAGCCTAGCCGAAGTCGGCCCGTCGTCGGACGAGGCGCCGGGGGTGCGGCCGTGTCGGGACCTGGATCAAGGCGGCCGCGGGCTCGTTCCCCGACGGTCTTGCCGGCCCTCGCGGCAGGTAGTACGACTCGGGCCGACGGCTCAGAAGCGCCGGGAGCGGCCGGCAGGTTCGGGGGACTGCGAGGCCTGGGACATGGGCAGACACCAGCAACCGCTCGAAGCGGCAGTCGGCGGGCTGGCTGGCCTGGAGGTGTGGCTCGCTCCCGATCTCACCATGCAGCATCCGTCCTACGGCGCGATACGCGGAACCCTGAGCGACGTCCGGAATGCCTTGCAGCGTGCACTGGACAGCCCGCACGGCGACGCGGCCGACGCTGAGGTTGCATCGAGGCAGCTCCGGACCTTGCTGGCGCTCCGGGCGATGCTGCCGGACCTGGACCCGAAACCGGCCGACCTGATCGACCTCGAAGATCGGCTCGATTGGGTCTGCGACCAGCTCGCTCGCGCGGGGGGCAGAGCGGATCCAGGCTGAGCCGCCGTTAAGGGAGAGAGGAAGAGCAGCATGACCAGGCGGCCTGGACCATGGACCGCCTGCTGGTCTACGCCAAGCCGTTCGTCGCCGCCGGCCTGGCCGTGCTGGTGTTCGACGACCGCGGCTGGGGGCCAGCGACGGCTACCCCGCGGACAGCCAGTTCGAGCTGTACCACGGCTCGAACTCGAGCAGCTTGCTCACCGAGTCGTAGGCCCAGGCGGCCTTCATGGCCTGTGAGTTGCCAAGGGTGAAGTGCAGGACGACCATCACCGACAGCAGGTACAGGTCGAGACCCACTCCAGCCGGATCGCCTTGACCAGCATCTGGTGCTTTCCGGCGGCAGCTCATGGTGGGTCACGGGACGGCCTCCGCCTCAGGTCCTACCCCATCGGTGCACCGCAGGAGCGGGATGCTCGCCTTGCCGTGGGCGCAAGCGTGTCCCACACGATCATTCGGCTTCGAGGAGACCGAGAACGGTTGTGACGATGTAGCGGGGGGCGTCTGCCGGGTCGAGGCGGCCGCTGCGGATGTCGGCGGTCGCTCCCTTCAGGACGTGGTACAGGACGCTGGCGAGCCAGCCCGGGGGCAGGTCGGACCGGAAGACCCCTTCGGACTGGCCGCGGCGGATGAGCTCCTCGGCCCGCTGGGCCGGCTTGGCGTGGAGCTCGCGGATGCGGCCGGGTGGGAGGACTGCCTGGGCGGCCTCGAGGACGGCGCCGGCGTCGGCGATCAGGCGCCAACTCGACTCGATGAGGGTGCGGAGCGCCTGGCGTGGGTCGCCGGTGAGGTCGAGGCCGGCCAGCACCGCTTCGCCCTGCTCCAGGAGCCGGGTCAGGGTCGCCTCGATGAGGGTCTCGCGGGAGGGGAAGTGTCCGTAGACGGTGACCCGGCCGACCCCGGCGGCCTGGGCGATCTCGCCAACGCTGGCCGTCGGGGACCGGCTCAGGCAGGTCGCGGCGGCGTCGAGGATCTTGGCCATGTTCTGTTCGGCGTCGGCCCGGCGAGCGGTTCTGGCTCCGGTCCGGTGCATGTCGACCCCCAATAAGTTGAACATGTCTGTATGAGTATGGTACACCGTTAAGTCGAACATCGATGTTCGACTTCGTACGTTGGGAGTACCTCATGACGCACCCCGCCACCGCCGTGACCGCTCCGGCGCCCCACCCCAACCCCCGCCGCTGGCGGATCCTGGGGCTCCTGGGCATCGCCCAGCTGATGCTGATCCTGGACGTCACCGTGGTCGCCGTCGCCCTGCCGGACATCAGCGCCGACCTCGGGCTGGGGCGGCAGCTGCTCACCTGGGTCGTCAGCGGCTACACCCTCGCCTTCGGCGGGCTGCTGCTGCTCGGCGGCCGGGCCGCCGACCTGTTCGGGGCCCGCCGCCTGGTGGTCGCCGGCCTCGTGCTGTTCGCCGGGGCCTCCCTGCTGGCCGGGCTGGCCCCGACCGGCGGGGCGCTGCTGGCCGGCCGCGTCCTGCAGGGCCTGGCCGCCGCCTTCCTGTCGCCAAGCGCGCTGTCGCTGGTGGTGACGACCTTCGACGGCCCCGAGCGGGACCGAGCCCTGGGCATCTGGTCCGCCCTGGGCGGCGGTGGGGCCGCTCTGGGGCTGCTGCTGGGAGGACTGCTCACCGCCGGCCCGGGCTGGCCCTGGGTGTTCTTTGTCAACGTGCCGGTCGGCCTCCTGCTCGCGCTCATCCTGCACCGGGTGCTGCCTCGCGACGCCGCCAGCAGGTCGTCGGGCCGCCTCGACCCGCTCGGGGCGGCGCTGGTCACGGCGGCCACCGGGACCTTATCTACGCGCTGATGCAGGCCGGCGACCGGGGCTGGACCAGCGCCGCGACCGGCCTGCTGGCGGCGGCCGCCGTCGGCCTCTACCTGGGGTTCGTGGCCCGGGTGAGGCATGCCGCCCACCCGCTGATGGACCTGGGGCTGCTCGCCCGGCGACCGGTGGTGGTCGGGACGCTGCTCGTGCTCGTGGCCACCGCACTGATGATCACGGTGTTCTTCCTGGGCTCCTTCAACTTCCAGAACTACCGCGGCTACAGCGCCCTGCAGACCGGGCTGCTGTTCCTCCCGGTGGCCCTGGCCACCATGGCCGGCGCGACGGTCGCCGGCCGCATCCTGGCCCGGCTTGGCCCCCGGCTCCTGGGGGTGGCCGGGCTCGGGGTCGCCGGCACCGGCATGTGGATCGCGGCCGCCGTCGACGGACCCGTGGCGATGGTGGCCGGGGTCAGTCTGGCCGCCGCCGGGACCGGCGCCCTGTTCGTGGTCGCCTCGGCCACCGCGCTCGGCCAGGTCGCCCCGCACGAGGCCGGGCTGGCCTCGGGCATCGTGAGCACCTTCCACGAGTTCGGCGCCGCCCTGGGGGCCGCCGTCGTCTCCAGCATCGCCGCGACCAGCCTGGCCGGGAGCAGCTCGGCCGGGTTCTCCCGCGGGTTCCTCAGCGCGGCCGTCGTCGCCGCCGTGACCGCCCTTGTGACACTGGCCATCGCCCCCGGCCGCCAGGCCAACAGGAGGTGAGGCCATGTCCGAGGTCACCATCCGGCCGGCCACCGTCGCTGACGCCCCGGCGATCGCCCGCTCTGGGGCGCGGGATGGCCCGACGGCCACCACGGCCACGTCCCGGCCGGGCTGGCCGCCGAGCGCACCCCCGTGTCGTTCGACCAGCGCCCGATCGAGCGGATCGGCCGGACCTGGGTCGCCGAGGCCGCCGGGGCGGTGGCCGGCTTCGTGGTCGTCGTCGACGCCGAGGTCGAGCAGCGCGATGTCGACCGGAGCCGGCGCGGCCGGGGCGTGGCCGAGCGGCTGCTGGACCACCCCGAGGCGCTGATCGGCCAGGGAGGTCGGCGTACGGCCTGGCTGGCCGTGGTCGCCGGCAACCCCCGGGCCCGGAGAGGTTCTCCGCCCGGTTGGGCTGGCGGGACCCGTTCCCCTACCCGGCCCAGACGGCGACCGGCACCCTCGCGGTCTGCGTCCACCGCTACGAACAGGAGGTCGGCGACCGATGAGCCCCCAGCAGCCATCGCTGGTGCGCCGCCGCTGGCCGACCCTGGCCGGGTTCGGCGGCGTCGCCGACGCCGCCCTGGTGGTCGACCGGGCGCTTGGGGCTTATCTGGTGGCCGCCGGCCTCCTCGGCCACGCCGCCTGGGACGACGACCCGGTTGGCGCGGTGGTCGGCGTCCCA
>DATABK010000720.1:0-3132 GCA_036259695.1 Actinomycetes bacterium
CAGAGCAACGTTGGTTGCCCAGTCGCCGTGCTCGGGCAGCCGCGGCCGCTCCAGCGCCGGCTCGGGAATGTCGGCCGGGTCGAGGGCGAGGGCCCCGAAGGCGGCCGCGCGCTCGAGCGCGGCCCGGAACAGCCCAGCCAGGTCGCGCTGGACGGGGAGGACGGTGGTGGTCATGACACTCCAGGGGTGGCGGCCCCGCGGTCCTGCTGGGCGATGATCCCCGCCACCAGGTGCAGGAGCTGAATCGGGTCGAACGGCTTGGTCACGTAGGCGGCGACGCCGAGGTCGTTGCCCTTCTGCACATCGGATTCCTGCGCTCGGGCGGACAGCAGCACGATCGGCACCGGCCCCCCGGTGGTCCCGGCAAGCCGGCGGGCGACCTCCCAGCCGTCGAGCTTGGGCATCATGATATCCAGCAGCACCAGGTCCGGCCGGAACCGGTCGAACAGCACGAGCGCCTCCTCACCGTCCGAGGCGACCTCGACCGCGTACCCCTCCAGTTCCAGATTGACCTTGAGCAGCTGCTGGATGACCTGATCGTCGTCAACGACCAAGATGCGAGCGTTGGACATGCGGGAAAGACCTGATCAGAAGAGTCCGGGAAGATGTTGCGACGCGGGTCCGCGGAGCATAGCACAGGCCCTTTGACCTGCAGCTTCGTAGTTATCCACATTTTGCCCGATGTGGCTGACTCGGCGGCCTGCTTCCTGTTAGCTTCGAACGCATGTTCGCGTCTCGGAGGAATCAACGTCACTGCACGTATGACGGATGCGTACGGCCCTTTCGTGCGCGAGGCCTCTGCTCCAGCCACCTCGACCAGGTGGCCAGGGGCAAACCGCTGACGCCCATCCGTGTTTGGAAGACGACCTGCGAGTTCCCCGGCTGTGGCAACAAGCATGCCGGCAACGGGCTCTGCACCAGCCACAAGTCCCAGCTGCAGAGAGGACAACCATTGCAGCCGATCGGCGCCGGTTTCAGGATGGCCTGGGACGACCCCAAGGGTTATGTCCACGTCAAGGCGCCCCCAGGCCATCCCAACGCGCGGAAGAACGGCTACATGTTCGAGCATGTCCTGGTGATGAGCCAGATGCTCGGCCGTCCGCTGCTGCCATATGAACAGGTCCACCACAAGAACGGGGTCAAGAACGACAACCGGCCCGAGAACCTGGAGTTGTGGGCCGGACATCAGCCCAAGGGTCAACGCGTCGCCGACCTTGTGAGTTGGGCCAGGGAGATCCTGGCTCGTTACGGCGACCAGTTTCCTGCCCCTGACGGGGAAGCCGCCGAGGCCGTTGTGCTACCCTCCGACTGCGGCCGACCCTAGAGATCGGCACAGTTTCTGCCTCCGTAGCTCAGCGGATAGAGCACCGGCCTCCGGAGCCGGGTGCGTGGGTTCGAGTCCCGCCGGGGGCACCCTTCCCAAATCAGTCTCTGCCTCACCCATCCCCATGTCGGGCGGTCTCGACCGCTGCTGGTAGCCTCGCTCGCGTGATGCGTGTGGGAGGACCAGAACGGGACGGGGAGGAGCGGCCGCTGCGGCGGGCGCCGCAGTTGGCGGTGCTGCTCGAGGGGGGCGACCGCAAGGGGTTGCTGCACGACATGACGGCGGCGATCCTGCGCCACGGTGGGGACATCGTGCTGGTCGAGATCATCGAGCGGGGCACCCGGAGCGTCGTCTACTGGGAGCTGGACGGCATCGACGACCCGGAAGGGCTCATGAAGTCGTTCCTGGAGATCGACGTCGTCGAGTCGCTCCAGCGGCTGCCCACCATGTACCAGGTCTGGGGCAAGCGGATCATCGTCGTCGGGGCCGGCGCCCAGGTGGGCCAGGTCGCCATCGGGGCCATCGGCGAGGCCGACCGGCACAACATCCGGGGCGAGAAGATCAGCGTCGACACCATCCCGATCGTCGGCGAGGCGGACCTGGCCAGCGCCGTGCGGGCGGTGGCCAGGCTGCCCCGGGCGGTGGCGGTGGTGCTGGCCGGGTCGCTGATGGGCGGCGAGGTGACCCGGGCCGTCGACGAGATCCGGGCCCGGGGCATCCTGGTCGTCTCCCTGAACATGGCCGGGTCGGCGCCCGGGCACGCCGACCTGGTGGTCACCGACCCGGTCCAGGCCGGGGTGATGGCGGTGATGGCCATCGCCAGCACCGCCTCCTTCGACATCACCCGGGTCCGCGGGCACCACTTCTGAGGCCCGGCCCTGGGCGTGCGCTAGGCTCGGGCGGTGGCTTCTGGACCGCTGATCACTGCCGTCCAGCTCGCGGATGAGCTGGCCGGGTCGGGGGCGCCCGTGGTGCTGGACTGCCGGTGGGACCTGGCCGGTGGGGCTGACCGGGCCGGGTACGAGCAGGGGCACCTGCCGGGGGCGGTGTTCGTCGACCTGGATCGGGAGCTGGCGGGGCCGCCGGGGGCTGGGGGGCGACATCCGCTGCCGGAGGCGGAGGCGTTCGCGGCGGTCATGCGGCGGGCCGGGGTTCGCCGGGACCGGCCGGTTGTCGCCTACGACCAGGGGCAGCCGGGGGGCGCGGCCCGGGCGTGGTGGCTGCTCGGCTGGTTCGGGCATCCCGATGTGCGTGTGCTCGACGGCGGGCTCCCCGCCTGGGTGGCCGCCGGGCTGCCGCTGACCACCGAGGTTCCCGAGCCCGAACCCGGCGACTTCGCCGCCCGGCCCGGCGGGCGGGCCGTGGTCGACGCCGCCGGGGCTGCCCGGCTGGCCGCCGCCGGCGTCCTTCTGGACGTCCGGGCCCCGGGCCGGTACCAGGGGGTGGAGGAGCCGGTGGACCCGGTTGCCGGGCACATCCCCGGTGCCCGCAACCTGCCCCTCACCGAGCTCGTGGGCGACCGTGGCCTGGTCCCGACCGGCAGGCTGCGTGCGCTCCTCCACGGCCATGGCGTCGGGGAGGGCACGCCGGCCGGGGCCTACTGCGGCTCGGGGGTGGCCGCCGCCCACCTCGTCCTGGCTCTGGAGGTGGCCGGTGTCCCGGCCGCGCTCTACGTCGGCTCCTGGAGCGACTGGTCGACGCGCGACCTGCCGATCGAGACCGGCGGCTGACGGCGCTCAGGCGGGGACGACGAGCACGATGCCGTTGCCCTCGGCGCGGTCGCTGCCGCGCTCGTGGTTCGCCCGGTA
>DATABK010000721.1:0-5231 GCA_036259695.1 Actinomycetes bacterium
GCCCGGCCACGGCGGCGGCCCGGGCGGGGTCGCGGCCGGCGACCTGGAGCGGGGGGACGGGCAGGCCCTGGTGCCGGCGGGCCCGGGCCAGCTGGCTCCAGGCGAACGCCACCGCCAGGGCGACCCCGCCGGTGCCGAGCAGGACAGCCGGGCCGGTGCCGTCCCAGCGGTGGTCGCGGAGGGCGAGCTGGCTGCCGAGGGCCCAGACGGCCCCGGCGACGTCGGTGTTGCCGCCGACCAGGCGGCCCTCGCGCACGAATACGGTGTTGACCGCGCCGAGGCGGTCGGCCGGGCGCTCCAGGAGGTCGACCAGCTCGGCCGCCGGCTGCTTGTGGGGGGTGGTCAGGTTGACCCCGGCGAGCGCGCCCGACCGGACCTGGTCCAGCGCCGCCGCCAGGTCCTCAGGGCGGGTCGGGCGGGCCTCGTAGGTCCAGCCGTCGAGCCCGGCGGCCCGGTAGGCGGCCTGGTGCAGGGCCGGCGACAAGGTGTGGGCCAGGGGCCAGCCAAGCACGGCCGCGACCGGCACGGCTATATCAACCCCCTGGCCCACACACCGGCCTTTGGACCCAGAGGCTCCCCCGCGAGCGGCACGGCTACAGCAGGCCCTTGGCTTTGGCCTGCTTCTTGAGCCGGAGGAACTCCTGGTAGCTGTTGGTGAAGGCGTGCTCGCCCTCCTTGGTGGCGAGCACGTAGTAGATCCAGTCGCCGTCGGCCGGCTGGAGGGCGGCCTCGATGGCGGCCTCGCCGGGGGCGGCGATCGGGGTCGGGGGCAGGCCGTCGCTGGTGTAGGTGTTGTAGGGCGAGCTGGAGCGGAGGTCCGCGGCGGTCAGCTCGGCGTGGCCGACCGCGTACTCGACGGTGGCGTCGATCTCCAGCCGCTTGCCGGCGGCCAGGCGGTTGTAGATCACGGCGGCGATCTTGGGCCGGTCGACGTCGACCTTGGCCTCCCGCTCGATGATGCTGGCCACGATCAGCACCTGGTAGGGGTTGAGGTCCTGGGGGGCGGTGGACAGCCGGTGGCGCGACAGCACCACCTCGAGCTGGTCGAGCATGTCCTGGAGGACGGCGACGGCGGTGTCGTCCTCCTCGATGCCGTAGGTGTCGGGGAACAGCAGGCCCTCCAGGGAGGTCACGCCCTTGGGCCGGAAGGGGACGATCAGGTCCTTGCTCTTGAGGGCCTTGTCGACCTCCTCCTTGGTGAACTGGTCGGTGGCGGCCAGCTTCTCGGTGATCTGGGCCACGGTGAAGCCCTCGGGGATGGTCAGGGGGACGCCGGTGCTGGGACCCCTGGCCAGGATGTCGAGCACGGCGTCGACGCTCATGCCGGTCTCCAGCTTGTAGGTGCCCGGCTTGAGCAGGCTGTCCAGGCCGCGCTCCTCGGCAACGTCGCGGAAGCGGTTGACGCTGTCGACGACCCCGGCCTCGCGCAGGGTCCGGCCGATCTCGACGCTGCCCTGGCCGCTGGCGACGGTGATGGTGACCTCCTGGCCGGGCGGGACGGCCTTGCGCTCCCGGGCCGCGCTCCACTGGAGGGCCTGGAACACCACCAGCCCGACCAGGGCCAGCAGGGCCCCCATGACCAGCACGCCCCGGCGCCGCCGCCGTTTGCGCAGCCGCCGCTCGACCCGGCTCATCGCCGGCGGTCCAGCCAGGTCTGGAGGAACACGCTGGCCGCGACCTGGTCGACCACCTGGCGGCGGTCGCGGCGGCGGACGCCCCCGCCGACCAGGGCCCGCTCGGCGGCCACGGTGGAGAGGCGCTCGTCGACCAGCTCGAAGGCCAGCCCGGGGAGCAGCGGGCGCAGCTCGTCCAGGTAGGCGCGGACGGCCCTGGCGGCCGGGCCCTCGGCCCCGGCCAGGGTCACCGGGAGGCCGGCGACGACGGTGGTGGCGTCCTGCTCGGCGGCCAGGGCGGCCAGGGCGGCGGCGTCCTCGGCCGGGGTCCGGCGCGGGATGGTGGCGAGGGGGCTGGCCACGGTCCCGGACGGGTCGGACACGGCGACGCCCAGCCGGCGGGTCCCGACGTCCAGGGCGAGGACGCGACCGGTCATCCCGCCGCGGCCCCTCGTCCCAGCACCTCGAGGGCGTCGGCCCGGGCGATCCGGAGGGCCTCGTCCAGCTGGCTCGGGTCGCGGCCGCCGGCGCTGGCCAGGTCGCCCTTGCCGCCGGCGCCGCCCCCGACCGCCTTGGCCGCCCGGGAAAGGACGTCCCGGGCCGCGGCCCCGGAGGCGGCAAGGTCGGCGGTGAGCAGGGCGACCATGGCCGCCTTGCCCTGGGTCTCGGAGGCGAGCACGACCACCCCGGGCCCGGCCCCGACCCGGTCCCGGACCGCGCTGGCGATCCGGCGCAGGTCGTCGCCCCCGGCCCCGGGCACCCGCTCGGCCAGGACCCAGCCGCCGGCCTCCTTGTCCACCCGGCCGGCCAGCTCCCCGGCCTGGCGCTCCAGCCCGGCAACCCGCAGGCGCTCCAGCTCCCGTTGGGCGTTGGCCAGCGCCTCCAGCCGGCGCCGCAGCTGCTCGGGGGCGTCCTCGGGCCGGGTCTTGAGCAGGGCCGCCACCTCGGCCAGGAGCTGGCGCTCGCGGTCGACGTAGTGCAGCGCCTCCAGGCCGGTCAGGGCCTCGATCCGGCGCAGGTTGGCCCCGATCGAAGCCTCGCCGACCACGTGCACGGGCCCGACCTGGCTGCCGTGGCCGACGTGGGTGCCGCCGCACAGCTCGCGGGAGAAGTCGCCGACCTCGACCACCCGGACCACCGACCCGTACCTCTCGCCGAACAGCGAGATCGCCCCGGCCGCCTCGGCCTCGGCCAGGCTGCCGTGCCACACCTTGACGTCCGGGTCGGCCAGGAGCTGGCGGTTGACGGCCGCCTCGACCTGGGCCAGCTGCTCGGGCGGGACCTGCTGAAAGTGGGCGAAGTCGAAGCGGAGCCGGCCGGCGTCGACCAGGGAGCCCTGCTGGCGGGCGTGCTGGCCCAGCTGGTCGCGGAGCGCCCAGTGGAGGGTGTGGGTGGCGGTGTGGCTGCGGGTCACGGCCTCACGGCGGTCGGCGTCGACCTCGGCGTGGACCTGGTCGCCGGCCCGGGGCTCGCCCGACACCACCCGGGCGCTGTGGACGAAGAAGCCCTCCAGCCCGGGGCGGGTGTCGGTGACCTGGAGCACGGCCCCGTCGCCGGTGCGGACCAGGCCGGTGTCGCCGACCTGGCCACCGCCCTCGGCGTAGAACGGCGTCCGGTCAAGGATGAGCTCGACCTGGTCACCCTCGGCGGCCGAGGCCAGCTCCTCGCCGTCGGCCAGCAGCCCCAGGATGCGACCCTCGGCGGTGGTCGTCTCGTAGCCGACGAAGGTGGTGCGGCCGTGGCGGCTGGACAGGTCCCGGTAGGACTCGAGCCGGCGCAGGTCGGCGTCCAGCTCCCGGCGGGCCTCCTTGGCCCGGCGGCGCTGGTCGTCCATCAGCTGCTGGAACCGGTCGGCGTCGACGTCCAGGCCGGCCTCGGCGGCCGCCTCCAGGGTCAGCTCGTAGGGGAAGCCGTAGGTGTCGTGGAGCTGGAAGGCGGTCTCCCCGGGGAGGGTGGCCGCGCCCTGCTCCCTGGTCCGGCGGATGGCCCCCTCGAGCAGGTTCGAGCCCTGGCGCAGGGTGCGCGAGAACGACTCCTCCTCGCTGGCCACCACCTGCTCGATCAGCGACCGCTGGGCGACCAGCTCCGGCCAGGCCTCGCCGAGGGTGTCGACCACCGTGAGGCCGATGCGGTGAAGGGCGGGGTCCTCGACCCCGAGCAGGCGCAGGTGCCGGACCGACCGGCGCAGCAGCCGGCGCAGGATGTAGCCGCGGCCCTCGTTGGATGGCAGGACCCCGTCGGCGATCAGGAAGCTGGCCGTGCGGCCGTGCTCGGTGACGATCCGCAGCGACCTGTCCACCCGGTCGTCGGTGCCGTAGCCGGCTCCCGACAGCTCCTGGGCCTCGGCGATCACCGGGGCCAGGAGGTCGGTCTCGTACATCGAGTCGGCGCCCTGGAGCAGCATCGCCACCCGCTCCAGGCCCATGCCGGTGTCGATGTTCTTCTCGGGCAGCTCGCCGATGATCGGGTAGTCCTTGCCCTCGCCCTCGCCCCGGATGTTCTGCATGAACACCAGGTTCCAGATCTCGAGGTAGCGCTCGGACTCGCTGGCCGGGCCGCCGTCGGGGCCGAAGGAGGGGCCGCGGTCGTAGTGGATCTCCGAGCAGGGGCCGCAGGGACCGGGCACGCCCATGTCCCAGTAGTTGTCCTCCTTGCCGAGGCGCTGGATCCGCTCGGCCGGCACGCCGATGTCGCGCCAATAGCCGACGGCCTCGTCGTCGTCCAGGTAGACGGTGATCCAGAGCCGGTCCGGCTCGAGCCCGAACCGCTCGGTGACCAGCTCCCAGGCGTAGCCGATGGCGCCTTCCTTGAAGTAGTCGCCGAAGGAGAAGTTGCCCAGCATCTCGAAGAACGTGCAGTGGCTGCGGTCGCCGACGTTCTCGATGTCGGAGGTGCGGGTGCACTTCTGCACGCTGGTCGCCCGGCGGTAGTCGGGCTCGACCTCGCCCAGGAAGTAGGGCTTGAACTGGTTCATGCCCGCGTTGGCGAGCAGCAGGGTCGGGTCGTTGGGGATCAGCGGGCTGGAGGGGACCAGCCGGTGGTTGCGCTCGACGAAGAAGTCGGTGAACCGGCGCCGGATTGCTGTGGAGTTCATGGTGTGGACCTCGCGTTCGTGGATCGGGAGCCTGCGATCCTTCTCCAGCGCGAGCCGGGCGCTTTCAGGGCGCTAACCGGCCCCGCTCCCCGGCTCGGCGAGCTGAGCTCGCAGCTCCGCCTCCCGCTCGGCCATGGCCGCCTGGCCCTGCTCGAGGGCGGCCGACAGGCGCTCGCGCCAGCCGGCGGCCGTCTGGGCCAGCTCGGAGGCCAGCGACTGGGGGGCGAGGCGGTCGGCCGCACGCTGTGCCCACCGCATCACCCCGACGCCGAGGGCCGCCCCCATGCCGAGCCCCACCAGGCCCCAGAAGATCCGCTTCATCGCCTCATCGCCGCCTCCGGGAACGGCCGCGGCGGCCCGCCGGCTGGTCGTCGGAGGAGGCCGCGCCGGCCGCCTTGCGCAGCCCGTAGGCGAACGCGCTCAGCTTGACCAGGGGGCTGGAGATGGTGGCCGAGACGGTGTTGACCATGCCGCCCACCGAGGCGGTGACGCCCTCGGCGGTGGCCAGGATGCCGTCGACCCGG